>NZ_JAIJZP010000007.1:0-98514 GCF_019754175.1 Streptococcus sp. 2018162
AAATCATGACCACCCGTCAAACGGGTGGTTTGAACAAGGGCTGTAAGCCCACATCACCAGCCAGCGCCTAAAGACGCTGGCTTTCACTTTGTTCAAGCCTCACTGCTTTTGACTCGTCACTAGCCTCTTAAAGAGGCATTCGTACTACTTGCCATTATCCCTAAAGGGATCTTCATACTCTTTTACACTCAATTTATCAAGTGCTATATCATGCTTTTCCTGCTCTTGAATATATTTCTTAATTGTGGCTTCATTAAGTCCAACTGTACTTACATAATAGCCCTCTGCCCAGAAATGGCGATTGCCAAATTTATATTTGAGATTGGCGTGTTTATCAAACATCATAAGAGCACTCTTACCTTTTAAATATCCCATAAAGCTTGATACACTTAATCGCGGAGGAATACTGACTAACATATGAACATGATCCGGCATCAGATGTCCTTCGATAATTTCTACGCCTTTATAACTACACAAACGTCGGAATATTTCTCCCAAACTACTTCGATATTGATTATAGATGATTTTTCGTCTATACTTAGAGGTGAAGACAATGTGGTATTTACACAGCCACTTTGTATGTGATAAACTATGTGCCTTTTGTGCCATACTTTTCTCCTCTCGCTTTACAATAGGCTTGAACACCTTTATTGTATCGCGTTTGGAGGTTTTTTGGTATAACCTTCGTCGCACACCTGCATAGCGGGTGGTTTATTTGTCACGCACCTTACGGAGCGTGACGGACTAAAAGTCACATAAATCAAATCCCCGCTATCACAGGACAGCGGGGATTATTTATCTTACAAACTCTTCAACATATTATCAATATGCTGGATGGATTTTTCACGGCCGAGCAGGTAAATGGTATTTGGCAACTCTGGTCCGTGCATTTCGCCTGAAACGGCGATACGGATTGGCATGAAGAGGTTTTTGCCCTTGATGCCTGTTTCTTTTTGAACAGCCTTGATTTGTGGGAAGATGTTGTCTGGTTGGAAATCTTCGTCTGTCATGGCTTCCAATTTTTCCTTGAGGGCATTGAGGACAGTCGGTACTGTTTCGCCTGCCATGACTTCTTTTTCCTCGTCTGTCAATTCTGGGAAATCAGAGAAGAAAAGGTCTGTCAGCGGAACGATTTCGTCCGCAGATGACATTTGTGGCTTGTAAAGTTCCACCAATTTTTCTGCCTTGTCTGTCAAGCGACCCGCTTCTTCCAAGAATGGCTTAGCAAGGTTGAAAATAGTTTCCAAATCAGCATTTTTGATGTACTCATTGCTCATCCAGTCCATTTTCTTCTGGTCAAATGCTGCTGGTGACTTGCTGAGACGATTTTCATCGAAGAGTTGGATAAATTGCTCACGGGAGAAGATTTCCTCTTCACCACCAGGGTTCCAACCCAAGAGACCGATAAAGTTGAAAACAGCTTCAGGCATGTACCCTTTACGACGGTAATCTTCGATAAACTGAAGGGTGTTGGTATCACGTTTGGACAGTTTTTTACCAGTCTCAGAGTTGATAATCAAAGTCATGTGACCAAATTCTGGCGCTTCCCAACCAAGTGCTTCGTAGACCATGAGCTGCTTAGGTGTATTAGCAATGTGGTCATCTCCGCGGATAACGTGCGAGATGTTCATCAGATGATCATCGATCACCACGGCAAAGTTATAGGTTGGATAGCCGTCGCGTTTCTGGATAACCCAGTCGCCACCGATGTTGCCACCTTCGAACTCGATTTCGCCCTTAACCATGTCATTCCATTTGTAGATACCTGTTTCGTTGACAGCTAAGCGAACCGTTGGGACAATGCCAGCCGCCTCACGCTCTGCGATGTAGGCTGCTTTTTCATCTTCAGACATACCCAGGTATTCGTTGATGTAGCGAGGTGTTTCGCCCGCAGCTTCCTGACGCTCACGCTCCGCCGCCAATTCCTCTTCTGTCACGTAAGATTTGTAGGCCTTACCTTCTGCCAAAAGTTGATCAACATACTTTTGGTAAATATCCAAACGCTCTGATTGACGGTATTGCTCATGGGTTTCTGGGCTTTCATCCCAGTCAATGCCCAACCAACGCAGGTTTTCAAGCTGAGAACGCTCGCCATCTTCCACATGGCGTTTGCGGTCTGTGTCTTCGATACGAATAAGGAAAGTACCGCCGTGATGACGGGCAAAAAGATAGTTGAACAATGCTGTACGGGCATTTCCGATATGCAAAAGTCCCGTTGGACTTGGTGCGTAACGCACACGAATTGGTTTAGTCATGTTTCTCTCCTGTAAAATTTCAATCAAGAACATTATAGCATAGATATGCATAAGAAAACAGAAAAATCAGCCTAGATAGACTGATTTTGAGGTGTTTTTCATGCTTTTGAGTTTTGGCGGCTATCATTTAATCGAAAATAAACAATGGATAAACGAGGACTTTGTACTACTATTCTATACGATAGCTATGTCCACAACTTACACAAGTGATAATGGTATCAAACAAGCCCTCAGCAGGCTTTCCACACGCCGGACAATAGACTCTCTTGGCCTCCAGGCGATAGGTAGTCTTCCTGATAAGTGATTGCCCTTGACTTTCTACAACATCTTCTTTCCGACTTTCATATGCCAAAACCTCTTTCAAACTTCTTCCCTGACGTCCTGTCCGAGGCGGGCGAAGTAAGATATAGAAAGATAGTGTGAAAAAGACAATAAAGGCTACCGTCACAATAATCAAAGCAGTACTTACTAAGGAAGGTACTGAAATTCCAGCCTCCTTTTTTCTTCTAAAAAAATCTAAAATCATCTGCCAGAGAAAAATTGTAGAGCCTAGCCAAATGATAAAAATGATAGGGAATCCAAATTTTGTTATCTCTAATCGATAGCGTCGCATCTAGGGCTCCTTTCTGGCAAGCCAAGCACCACAGTGGCTACACGATTGTCCTTGTCCTAATTCTAAAAAATTTTCTGCACTGCAAGATTCACAAATAACAAGATAGGTCTCTTCTGTAATCTGATAGTGTTCAAAGAGTTCAAAAAGTTCCCTTATCTGTGCTTGTGTTTTAACGCGTTCTTCTAATCGAGATTTTCGATAAGTTAATACACAATTGATTAGTATAATTACAATATAAAGAACTGCCACTCGTACAATCAAAGTTTTGACAAAAGTTACCTGTTCCCCCTCTTCTAGAACCAAGAGAAATAGAACTAGCAAAGGAAAAAACAGAGAAATTGATAGATATTTCAGGTTATTCGTCGAAAAGGATTTAACAATATTTTCTATAACTGTCCGACCTCGTGGTTTAATCAACAATACTACCATTGCACCGATTATATAAACCGGATTGGGAAAACCAATCAAAAGCAAAAAAAGAGCTAATAATGGAAAGCATGTCAACACTCCATCTGATGACAGCTTAAAGAAACGCATCGCAAGTAAGGGAATCCCAAATATGACTAAAAAGGTCACAATTAGAATAAGAACTGAAAAGGTGGGATCATATTGCATGAATTGATAAAAACTTATTGTTGCAAACATACAGTAGGCAATTAACCAATTAAAAAGTAACCAACTTCGAAGTGCATCCCAGATTGATTTTAACACTTTAAGCATGTGACTGTTCCTTTTTTTCTCTCAAGTAGTCTTTGTAACGTACTTTCCCTTGGTATATCTCATCCAATGCGTTAACCTTCAGCTTAATATTCTCTAAAACACCGCAACTATAGTAAACAAAGCCTGCTAATATTAATCCCGAAAGAGAGAATACTATAGTGCCAGCAATAAATTTAGTATAAAGAATAGTATGAGAAAAGAGGAGGAGGACCAAAATAGCATTAGCTAGTCCCATGAAGACTAAACTCAAAAAACGAAATAATTGATACATCAGTAGTCTCCTTGTTTTGGGGTAAAGACATCCTCACTATTATCTGCAATAATTTCTCTTCGAACCCTTCGATAGTGACTATCAGTTGCTGTCAAACTACCAATAATAGCTACACCACCAATAACAATAACTTCAACAATCCAAAAAACTCTGACAGAGATATAGTTGGAGATAAAAAGCATAATACTTTGAAAAATAACCCAGATTACGGTTACAACATTGATGGGCAACCAGTCAGTAAAGCGTCGTTTAACTATTAGTTGTAGAAAAAATAAAAATTCCGATAAAACCAATAACCCCAATGCAATAAAATAAAGTCCAATTTCCTTGTGAGGAATCAAAAGTCCTAAAGCCACCGTTGTAATCATGACCAGCACTCCTGTCACATATATCCAAATATTTTTACTCATATTTCCTCCTAGCGTGATTGTCCACAGTTACTACAAAATTTAGCTCCGTCGGTAAAAGCCGTCCCACATTGACCACAGAATTTCGCTAAACTAACTGTAGGGCTGTTTTCAGAATTTATCATTTTTTCTGTTTGTATCGGTATCTGAGGCTGTTGAGCAGAATGAGCTCCCTGTCCCAAATTTCCCATAAGTGTTCCAAAATTTGCTCCCATTCCGAGCCCCATGGAAACTCCCATGCCAGCTCCCATAAGATGCCCTGCGGAACCTTCATTTTGTGCCGCTTTTTCTAGAACATCAAATTGGCGCTCTTCTTGATAACTGTATCCCTCAATCTCCCGAGTGCTACGCTCCCCTTTTGCACTAAGAACTTGTTTATGGAATCGAAATACTTCCTTGTACCCCTCACTATCTTGGTTTACTTTCAAGGCTTCAATATTAAATTCTTGTACAGAAATTCCATATTTAGCAAAACGATTGCTTAAAAGCTCTGATAACCCTTGAGCAATATCATGGCTATGCATTTCAATATCAATTGTAGCAATTCGACTATTCGCAATAACTCGGGAAATACCTGATGTAATCGTCCCAATAGCCACCTGTCTGAAACGCTTTTGAAATACTTCTGCCGTAATAATATCTGGATGACTCGGCATAAATTCTAAAATAAATGTTTCTAAGTCTATGATTCTTGGTATAAAATTTCCATGTGTTTTTAATTCAACAGGAATTTGACTTTCTGGATCGCGAACTAGTATCGGCGAAGGAGTCCCCCAGCCAATCGGCTGTAAATCATACATGTTAACAAACCATAGGAAAGATGAATCTGGTGACACACCGCCACTAACAAAAGACTTGAGTTTTGCTAGTCCCTGAGTATTATTTCCCTCAATTTTATGTTTCCCTTCTTCGTAAGACGCAACAGCTCGCCCGTTTGAAAAGAAGACAGCCCGTTGACCTGGATTAACAATTAAGGTTGTTCCCGGCTTCATATTTTTATTAGGGTGCCGCCATGCAAGAATATTTCTGGTATCTTCTCCTTCATACCTCACAACTTCAAAAAGATTTAATGACATAATATCTCCTTTTCCATTAGGAAAGGCTTGGCTGGTAAGTCAAGCCTTGTTATATGTAGTATAACAAGCGATTTGTCAAGTATTTAGTAGCGATAATTCCTTTTTTATTTCTGATTTTGAGGTGTTTTTTGATTCCGTGCCAGCCAGTAGAGGACATAGAGGACCAAGAAGCCAGTTGCCGCTAGGAAAAGTCCGCTAATCTGATTGACAGTCAATACCAAGACCATACCTGATACCAGTAGTCGAGTAAAGGCTTGACCTAGCATAAAATAGGTCGATACCGCTCCACCAATGGTCGCCAACTGCTCCTCTGGCATGGAATTGACAAACTTGGCATTAAACTTGGGACCGCTAGCCCCAAAGCCAATCCCCATAGTTGTAAGGAAGAAGAAAATAATTGGCAGTTGATGTAGCAACATTCCGACAAACACTCCAAGAAGAGAGAAAGTGGCGGCCACTTCCAGCGTCACCATGCTGGTCTTTTTGAAAAGGGTAAAGACCAAGGTCGAACCCAAGATGTTGCCGACAAAGAAAATCAGAATGGTCAGGGCAAGAGTTGTTTCAACATTGAGGAAGACAAGATTTGGGTCTTCGCTAATCAGCAGGACCAGAATAGGATAGAGAATCGCTCCGCAGGCGTTGATTATGGAGGACCAGGCGGAACTCGGGAATCTTGCGCAGCTCCACGATGGCTTGCTTGAATGAAGCTAAAATGCTCGGACCTTTGGTTTCTGACTCGGGCTGGCTCGGCTGCTCTGCTATTTTCAAAGGCTGCTCCGTCAGGAGTTTGCGAAAGGCTGGCGTCAGCAACTGCATGATGAGGAGGGAGACTAAAAAGGTGCCGGCGTTGAGAAAGGCGAGGTTTTGGTAGGAGAGGAAGCCGACCAAGAGGGCAGAGAGGGCCTGAAAGGCGATGTTGAGGAGGCTGGTCACGGTCTGGCGAAAGGCCGAGTACTGCTCCCGCTCTTCTTTGGGCGCTACGCGTAATCCCAGAGGTGAATAGAGGCCGTTTTCATAGAAGCCAGCGAAGTCTGCAAAGACATTGAAGCTTGCAGCCACCACGACAATCCAGAGGGCTGGCTCAAAGCCCATGCAGAATCCGAGGATGACATAGAGGGCCACACGAAAGAGTAGGGTCAGCTTGATAGTACTGATTTTGTTGACCGTCTTGTCTGCCAGATAGCCTGTGAAGAGGCCCATAAAGCTAGGAAAGATTTCTGAGAAGGTCACAATCGCCAGCGCTAGACGGCTGTCGGGCACCAGCAAAACATAGTTCATCAGGGCCAGATAATAGACAACATCGCCAAAATTGGACAGCATATCCGCCGTCAGTACCCATAGGTAGGTAGCATTTTTCAAAATCTTTTTCATGATAATTCCTTTCTTTTGTGTAATTTTCAGAATATTCAGATTTTTTATCTTACAGAGGAGCCTGGATAGACTTTCCTCTGTGATTATTCTTTTACATAGAGTAAATATTTAATGTAGAAAATGCCATATCACCCGTTACCAAGAGAACCTTTTCTTTTGGCTCAGATGCATAATTGTTAGTTGTTGACATGGCGCTATCCAACTCTACTACCGCTTGCCAGTCAGCAGGCAGGTAGAGTGTGATATTTGAAAAGGCCGCATCGATATAAAAATCTGCCTTATCACCTAGAATCACCGCCTGATCAAAATAGATCGTACTAGATCCAAAGGCTACATCAACACTGTCATGAATAAAATTCTCCTCATGGATATAACGAGTCGAGGAACCAAAAGCTGTATCACGCCCCTTATCGCCAATCACTCCTGTACCAACTCCATGAGCCAGTCTACGCTTCTTCGGCTTAAGCATCAGTTTCAAGCCAAGGCAAAGAAGAACAAGCGATAGAACCATATTCCAAGTCCCAAACTTCACCCAATCGTAAACTGAGTTCACCGCTATAAAAGCCAGACCGAAACAAAAGATACTGGCAAGCCAATCCTGCTTCACCAAACGGTGAAAACCCGTCACAAAGGTTAAAACAAACCAAACAGTTGTCCAAAACGGCATGGCCAGATGTAAGCCTAAGGAATCCCTTAGCAATACCAAGACCGCTAATCCAATCACTAAACAACCTATCATAAAACGTTTCATCTTCCTACCTCATTTCCTGTAACTTTTCTTTTAATAAATGGTAATAATGTCGCGACACGTGAACTTCCTTGTGAGTCTTATAGAAGGAAATCCGACTGGTGCCTGAGAAGGACTTATCTAGCGAATAGACTACCTTGCTATTGACAATGGTTGACTTAGCTACCCGACAAAAATAGATAGGCAAATACTCCTCAAGTTCATAGAGTTTCATCTTAACCTCGTAGGCATCATCGCCTGTATGAGCAAAAATCTTGGTTCCGTCCGTTTCAAAGAAAAGTATGTCACCCAATGACAGAAAATACTCGCTGCTCCCCTTGTAAAAAACAAGCGAGGGACGACTAACTTGTTGCAAAGCTTGCTGAATCTGTTCAATCTCTGGCCCCAGCTGACTGGTTCGGATAACAACTTCAACCTGATCTAAGCTGTCATCAAATTCAATCCTAACTTTCATAGCTCCCTCCTTTTTGATAGCTCTATTATACCAGTTCGACATCCAATTACAAGGGCATTTCAGTAAGTGGCAAAATTAGACAGGTAAGTGGTAAACATTCATCATTAAAAGCCGCTAGAATTCTCTAACGGCTTCATAATTATTTCAGTGGAGTTCTTTTATCCTCTTCTCTTTTACGACGCTTATAAAATGCGCCTAGAAGGAGACCTGCTCCAAGGATTCCTGTCCAAGCTGATGATTGTTCACCAGTATTTGGTAGCATTTGTCTTTCTGACTCTTTTGCTGGCTGAGGAAATGCAGGTTTCGGAACAATTTCGCTAACTAATTCCAACTGCCCTTCTATCTTAGATTCTAATATTATTTCAGTAGTCGTTCCGCTCACTGACTCAGAACTGAATTCTGAAAGAGAGTTTACCGAAGACTCGGAAATGGATTCTGAAGTTGATTCTGAAAGGGATGCACTCACTGATTCTGAAAGGGACTCGCTTACCAACTCGGAGATAGATTCAGAGGTGGATTCGGAAATAGATTCGCTAACTGACTCGGAGATAGATTCACTGATTGATTCTACAGTAGAAATTAGATGTGAAATAGAGGTAGATAGTGATTCTATTTCTGATGGAGTGTATTCCGACGACCTTATTTGCTCAGAACGCCTGATTGAGTTAGAGTATGATACTGACTCTGAGATAGACTCTGAGACTGATTCGGAAATTGACTCACTTACTGATTCTGAGACGGATTCCGAGATAGACTCAGAGGTGGATTCTGAAATCGATTCACTTACTGACTCGGAGATAGACTCAGATACGGATTCAGAAAGGGACTCGCTTACCGATTTAGAGAGAGATTCAGAGGTAGATTCCGAAAGGGATTCGCTTACTGACTCGGAGATAGATTCACTGATTGATTCTACAATAGAAATTAGATGTGAAATAGAGGTAGATAGTGATTCTATTTCTGATGGAGTATATTCCGACGACCTTATTTGCTCAGAACGCCTGATCGAGTTAGAGTATGATACTGACTCGGAAAGGGATTCTAAAGTTGATTCTGAAATTGATTCGCTGACCGACTCGGAGAGGGACTCAGAGACTGATTCTGAAATTGACTCACTTACTGACTCGGAAAGGGACTCAGATACGGATTCCGAAATCGATTCGCTCACTGACTCGGAAAGGGATTCTGAGACGGATTCGGAAAGGGATTCACTGACTGATTCGGAGAGGGATTCTGATACAGATTTCGAAATCGATTCGCTGACCGACTCGGAGATAGATTCTGAGACGGATTCGGAAATTGACTCGCTGACTGACTCGGAGATGGACTCAGAGACGGATTCAGAAATCGATTCACTGACTGATTCGGAAATTGACTCAGATGTAGATTCCGAAATAGATTCGCTCACTGACTCAGAGATAGACTCGCTGACCGACTCGGAGATGGATTCAGAGACGGATTCGGAAATTGATTCGCTGACTGACTCTGAAATTGACTCACTTACTGACTCTGAGATGGACTCAGAGACGGATTCTGAAATTGACTCGCTCACTGACTCGGAAAGGGATTCTGAGACGGATTCGGAAATCGATTCGCTAACTGACTCTGAAATCGACTCGCTGACCGACTCGGAGATGGACTCAGAGACTGATTCGAAAATTGACTCACTTACTGACTCTGAAAGGGACTCAGATACAGATTCGGAAATTGATTCACTCACTGACTCTGAAAGAGATTCAGAGGTGGATTCAGAAATTGACTCGCTGACCGACTCGGAAAGAGACTCAGAGACTGATTCGGAAAGAGACTCGCTGACCGACTCGGAAAGGGACTCACTTACCGACTCGGAGATAGACTCAGATATGGATTCAGAAATTGACTCGCTCACTGACTCTGAGATAGACTCAGAGACGGATTCCGAAATCGATTCGCTCACTGACTCGGAGAGGGACTCAGATACTGATTCTGAAATTGACTCGCTCACTGACTCTGAAAAAGATTCTGAGATGGATTCGGAAAGAGACTCGCTAACTGAATCGGAGATAGATTCAGATGTAGATTCAGAAATCGATTCGCTAACTGACTCGGAGATGGACTCAGATGTAGATTCGGAAATCGACTCGCTGACTGACTCGGAGATAGATTCTGATGTGGATTCTGAAATCGACTCGCTGACCGATTCAGAGATAGATTCTGAAAGAGACTCACTTATCGACTCGGAGATGGATTCTGAGACGGATTCGGAAAGAGACTCGCTGACTGACTCGGAAAGGGATTCTGAGACGGATTCGGAAATTGACTCGCTGACTGACTCGGAGATAGATTCAGAAAGGGATTCTGAAGTTGATTCAGAGATAGATTCAGAGACGGATTCTGAAATAGATTCGCTAACCGACTCGGAGATAGACTCAGATGTGGATTCGGAAATTGATTCGCTAACTGACTCGGAGATAGATTCAGATGTAGATTCCGAAATAGATTCGCTCACTGACTCTGAGATAGACTCGCTGACTGATTCTGAAAGGGACTCAGAGACGGATTCGGAAAGCGATTCGCTAACTGACTCTGAAAGAGATTCAGATGTGGATTCAGAAATTGACTCACTTACTGAATCGGAAAGGGACTCAGATACGGATTCGGAAATTGATTCAGATGTAGATTCCGAAATAGATTCGCTAACTGATTCTGAGATAGACTCGCTGACTGAATCGGAGATGGACTCAGATACGGATTCTGAAATCGACTCGCTGACTGAATCGGAGAGGGACTCAGATACGGATTCGGAAAGCGATTCGCTGACTGACTCGGAAATCGATTCAGATGTGGATTCTGAAATCGACTCGCTGACCGATTCAGAGATAGATTCGGATACAGATTCGGAAATTGATTCGCTGACTGACTCGGAAAGGGACTCAGATACAGATTCAGAAATTGACTCGCTTACCGACTCGGAAAGGGACTCAGATACAGATTCAGAAATTGACTCGCTTACCGACTCTGAAATTGACTCAGAGACTGACTCACGAACTGATTCAGATATTGACTCAGAAACCGATTCACGAACCGATTCGGAGACGGACTCGGATACTGACTCACGAACTGATTCGGATACGGACTCAGAAACAGATTCACGAACTGATTCGGATACGGACTCAGAAACCGATTCACGAACCGACTCGGATACCGACTCACGAACCGATTCGGATACCGACTCAGAAACAGATTCACGAACTGACTCGGATACGGACTCAGAAACAGATTCGGAAATCGATTCGCTGACTGACTCGGAGAGGGATTCAGATGTAGATTCCGAAATAGATTCGCTCACTGACTCTGAAATAGAGTTCGAAACTAAATTTGAAAGGGATTCCGACTGGCTGATTGACTCTGAATTAGACAAAGATTCAGATTTACTTGTCGATTCGGAGTTAGACAAGAGCTCAGACTTACTTACCGATTCTGAAAGGGATTCGGATACAGAGGTGCGAATTGACTCAGATAACGAACGCTTAATTGAAGAAGAGAGCGACTCAGAAGTTGACAGACGTATACTATGTGAGTTTTGAATAGATTCTGAAGTTGATTGCAAAAAACTATCCACCTCATTGCTTATAAATGAAGTTTTATAGCCAATCATCATCCCACTCAAATTCGTACGACCACCATCCTCTTTCACAGTTGCATGAACACTTGCTGAAGTCGGATGTAACGCAGCTTGAACATATAAAGCAATATTGGCTAAACTCGATCCCGAACTTGTAGTAAACGTGTAGGTTACTGGTCCAGATAGAGAAATTTTCTGACTCCCTAGACTATAGTTATGCCCATAAAACCTTCCTGTATAATCTAAGGTACTCAAATTTGTTCCCAGTGTTTCACGACTGGAGAAACTATCATCCAATCGTAGTGATATACCATTGACTTGTAGATTTTGTGGTGCTCCCATTTCTGATACAACAGCAATATATAACCCCATATATGCTTGCGATAAATTTGTAACAGGATTATAAACCACTCTCCAGTTAATAAGATTGCTGGTTGTATCCAGTCGCCCCTCGATTAAGGAAATCTGTTTGTCTCTATATTTTGCACTAGAATCTGACTCTGAAAAAACCAAGATATTTTGATTTGTTCCAGTAGCAGTCGCTCTCAAACTGACTCCATTATCCATACTTCTAGCAGTTCCAAGCAGTTGAGTAATACGCCCTGTCAACACGTTTGCAGCCTGAGCAATCTGTTTGCTGGCGATGTCCAGTTCTTCCTGCGTCATTTCTTTACCTGCAAGAATCGATTCTGCCATTTGCCACGCTTGGTCCGCCGCCTGCTTTGCAACTATATATCTTTGATACTTCGTCGTTCCAGTCTCTATCGAATCTGGAACAATGAGTGAACGAGATTCATTAAGAGAAGTTAAAGCTATATCGAATAATTGGCGGTTTAATCCTGCAAATGGCTCGATCGCCCTTACAGAATCACTCTCCGATTCAAGTATTGACTGAAGCTCTGATTCACTAAACGCGGGTGTTAAAAAAGCGCTTTCTGACAACGATTCTGAAAGAAGATCTGACTGAGATTCTATCACCGATTCCGAAATAGATTGACTCACTGATTGAGCCATCGATTCCGAGACTGAGAAAGACTGGATTTCCTCGATAGATGAGTCTTTATTGTCAGTTAATACGGTACTCATCTCTACAGTATCAGCCGTCACCAACCGTTCTTTCTCGGTTTCGAGAGTTGATGTTTCATCTGCCATTACAGTATCCATTACGGAGTAACTTCCCGCAAGAGTCCCTAATAACATAGCACCTTTTAATACAGCACTACTTGACTGAATTCTCTGTACTGTCTCACTTGAAACCGTCTTCTTTTCTGATTCAAACACTCTTGAAACGGTTCGAATACGTATCTTCGATAGAACCGTTCTAACCCAATGCTTTCCCGATTTATGCATTCTAACACGTGTCTTATGCGACACCGCTGTAACTTGTCTTCTTCCCCTATTGATTCCTACCATTTTTACCTTTTGCCATTTTAATGTTGTCTAACATTTCTATACTACATACTATTAGTAAACTTGTCAACTATAACAGCTTCTTCTACATGTTTTTCAATTTCTTTTCCCATAAAATGGTCCTTTAGAAAGAAGAGACAGACCTAGCACAACGAACCTTTGACTCTCTGTATTCATCGCTTCTTCGTTCGAAACAACAGTTATTCTGACCTAAAAATAATTTAGAGCCTGAAACTCCTGTTCCAGACTCAATCAATATAGTTGATAAAATGACATTAAAAAATCGCATCCAGCAATGATGTGCTTCCACCGCCACCGTCACCACCTGCACCGACAATATGATTGCCAATGACCTGAGCAAAGGTTTCAATGTTCAAGCTCTGTACATAGATTTCTCCATAACCTGTAAAGGTATTAACGATTCCTTCACCTGTACCTATAGATTGGAGGAAACCATTTTCCATATGGATATTGTAGTCCAAATCACGACTCCAAGCAACCACATGAGCATTGTCAATGGTGATACTTCCACCATCCAAAGTTAGCTTCTTAATAGAACCAAACGCATTCGCCAAAAGTGTGCCATGTCCCTCTGTAGTCATCACAAAGAGTCCACCCTGACCACCAAAGAAAGCTTTCCCAACACTCTGGCGTTCCATTTTATATTGAGCAGAACCATCAAGGGCAAGGAAGGCACCATCATTTAGTCGATATTGCTCTGCACCAAGTTCCAAGGCAATAACCTGACCTGGCGTTGAAGGCGCAAGTGCAATTTTTCCGTCATCGCTATTGGAAATGGCTTGCGTGATAAACATAGATTCGCCTGATACCATTGACCGACCGATGGCCCCCATCAATTTACCAAAACCTGAACCACCACGCGCATTGAGCTTGGTATTCAAGGTCACACTCGGCGTATGGTAGACCATGCTCCCTTGTTGAATATAAGCTGATTCACCAGCTTCCAAGGCGATTTCCACCAAAGGAAACTGCATATTACTATCGATAGTATATTTCATCCGATTGTCTGACATAATTGACTCCTATTTTTTACGAAAGGTCCTGTTAACCACAGGATAGCCATAATAAACCTAGAACAAGCTAAAATAAACCAAGTATCATTTATCTCTTTGTTTGTTCTGTTGTGATAATACAATTTTATCTCATTCAAAAAAACTTGTCAAGGATTTCTCGGCCATTCAGATAAAATTTACAGGAAAAACCGAACTTCCTGAGTATTCCTATATAACTTCTGTCATACGACCCGTATCCACATCATAAACCGCACCAGAAATTTCAACGTCGTCAGGTATGAGCGGAGATTGTTTCAAGAGAGCAATATCCTCCCGCACGCTTTCTTCAATGTCTGTAAAAGGAAGAAAGTCCTGACCAGCCACATCCACTCCCAAATCCCGCTTGAGTTGGACCGCAAAGTCCTCATTGGTAAAGGTCTGGGCACCGCAATCTGTATGGTGGAGCACCACGATTTCCCTTGTCCCGAGCTGCTGCTGGGAAATAACTAGCGAGCGAATCATGTCCTCCGTCACGCGCCCGCCCGCATTCCGCAAAATGTGGGCATCACCCAGAGCCAAGCCCAAGGCCTGCGCCACGTGAAGCCGTGAGTCCATACAGGTCACGATAGCCACCTTGGTCTTTGGACGAAGTGGCAAATGGTAATCACCATGCAGGTCAACATAGGCCTTGTTGGCCTTCATAAAGTTTTGAAAATAAGACATAGGACCTCCTTGTCTGATGAGAATTTCTGAAAGTTTCAGAAATAGGTTAGACCTAGCTTACCACATTCCCGACTATTTGTCGCAAAAAGAGGAGCGACTAGCTGTCACTCCCGAATGATTTCATCAGTTAAACACTTTCTGCAAGACTTCGCCAATGGTGGTCACGCCGATAACGGTGATTTCCTTGGGCACCTTGATACCGGTCAGAGAATTTTTGGGGGCATAGACCTTGGTAAAGCCCAATTTAGCGGCTTCGTTAATCCGTTGTTCAATCCGATTGACGCGGCGGATTTCGCCTGTCAGGCCGATTTCGCCTATAAAGCACTCTTGTGGGTTGGTCGGCTTATCCTTGTAACTGGAGGCAAGGGCAACTGCGACCGCTAGGTCAATAGCTGGCTCATCCAGTTTGACACCGCCTGCTGATTTGAGGTAGGCATCTTGGTTTTGGAGGAGCAGGCCTGCCCGTTTTTCCAAAACCGCCATAATCAAGCTAGCACGGTTGAAGTCCAAGCCTGTCGTGGTCCGCTTGGCATTGCCAAACATGGTCGGCGTCACCAGGGCCTGCACTTCTGCAAGGATAGGGCGGGTGCCCTCCATGGTCACGACAATAGCAGAGCCTGTCGCCCCGTCCAGACGCTCTTCCAGAAAGACCTCGCTAGGATTGAGGACTTCGACCAAACCCTGCGACTGCATTTCAAAAATGCCGATTTCGTTGGTGGAGCCAAAGCGGTTTTTGACCGCCCGCAAGATACGGAAGGTGTGCTGTCGCTCGCCCTCAAAATAGAGAACGGTGTCCACCATGTGCTCCAGGGTCCGCGGTCCAGCCAGGGTTCCCTCCTTGGTCATGTGGCCGACGATAAAGGTTGCGATGTTGTTGGTCTTGGCAATCTGCATGAGTTCATTGGTTACTTCACGGACCTGACTGACAGAGCCTTGCACGCTGGAGATGTCAGGGCTCATAATGGTCTGGATAGAGTCGATAATCAGGAAATCTGGTTTTATCTTCTCAATCTCGGTCCGAATGCTCTGCATATTGGTCTCCGCATAGAGATAGAACTCGCTATCGATGTCGCCCAGACGCTCCGCCCGCAACTTAATCTGCTGGGCAGATTCTTCCCCCGACACATAGAGGACCGTGCCAATAGTAGAAAGCTGGGTAGATACCTGTAAAAGCAGGGTGGATTTGCCAATCCCTGGATCGCCTCCGATCAGGACCAGACTGCCTGGCACCACGCCGCCACCGAGGACCCGGTTGAACTCTTCCATGTTAGTCTTGGTGCGGGCCACTTGAATGGAGGAAACTTCATTGAGTTTCATGGGACGGGTCTTCTCACCTGTCAGGCTAACCCGCTCGTTCTTGACTTCAGCGACTTCCACTTCCTCGACAAAGCTAGACCAGGAGCCACAGTTGGGGCAACGGCCCAGATACTTGGGTGAGTGGTACTCGCAGGATTGACAGACAAAGGTTGTTTTTTTCTTAGCGATGATGATTTCCTCCTATTTCCCCGTCGAGCCAAAGCCACCCGTCCGAACGCCGTCGGCCTGGTCGCCGTCAGCCAAGAGGAAGGGTGCAAAAACAGCCTGTACGATCCGCTCTCCGGCTTCCACCACGACAGGTTCCTCTGTGATGTTTCGCATCTGGGCAAAGATATGACCTTCATTAGCTGGATTGCCATAGTAGTCGCCGTCGATAACCCCAACCGAGTTAATCAGGACCAAGCCCTTCTTGCGAGGGTTAGACGAACGGTCGTAGAGATAGAGGACCTCATTGGCCTGCATATAGGCCTTGACACCTGTTGGAACCAGCTTAATCTCGCCTGGCTCCAAGCTGACCCTCTCCGCAGCCTTCAGGTCGTAACCTGCTGCGTGGGCCGTCTCACGTTTTGGCAATAAATTTTCATCAGTAAACTGGCTGACCAGTTCGAATCCACGGATTTTCATATTTTTCCTTTCGAATGCTTATTTTGAGGATAAATCTTCTAGTAATTTTTCAAAATCAGAATTTATCTTTTGGGTTTTATTAAAAATTGCATATTCTGACCGAGCTTTCTCCTTGGCTGACTGCCTTGTAATTTGACCATACCCCTCTAAAAGTTCATAATCTTGAAAGGCTAAAAATCGGTCAATACTATCTGCCAAATCTTGCATGGTCTGAGTTTTTCCTTGCTCAATTTGTCGCTCCAGATAGTCAAAGTAGCCCGAAATACTACGTTCCAGCGAACGAATTTCCTTTTCGTTCAGATAATTTTTAGCCACAAGAGCGTCCGATTGCAAAATACGTCCGTCAGGAGAGTGCTTCCAGGTTACCAACCCCATGTTCGCTTTGGTGTGGTCTGCCTTTTCATAAATAATTTCTGCAGCTGTTTTACCTGTAATCGCATAATGAAATTTATTTTGCACATGAGCATAGAATTGCTTAGTCATCAAGCTATTAGCGTCATAATCAATCGCAATCTCTGCAAAAATATCTGTGATTTGTAACCAAATTCGTCGTTCACTAGCACGGATAGAACGAACTCGTTCTAAGAGCTCACGGAAATAATCTTTTTCCAACAGGTTTTCGCCTTGCTTCAAACGCTCATCATCCATGGCAAAACCTTTAATCATGTATTCTCGAAGCACAGTTGTTGCCCACTGCCTAAACTTAGTAGCCTTTTGAGAATTGACACGATAACCGACGGAAATGATGGCATCGAGATTGTAATAATCAACCTGCCTGATGACCTCGCGAGTCCCCTCGATTTGAACTGTTTCCATTTTGGAAATAGTTGCTCCCTCATCCAACTCACCTTCTTCAAAAATATTTTTCAAATGTTTGCTGATAGCTGGTACACCAACATCAAATAATCTTGCCATTTCCTTTTGACTGGCCCAAATCGTCTCGTCACTGACAATAACACTAGCCTTTTCTTGGTCATTTTCTGCTCGGTAAATTAAAAATTGTAATTCCTTCATATTTGCCTCTTTAATTATTTAGGGCTCACTCCCTACTACAGATTCATTCGCATTTTTCGTCACAAATGCAAAAAGTGTGGTTAAGGGAAAGGCATACTCGTCATCAAAGCGAGCCGCACGTAGCCACAAGTCTTGGTCAACCTTACGGAGATAGACACTGCGAGGGAAGGTGAATTCTTCTTCCAACTGAGGCGACAGCAGGCAAATGGCTCCGTCTGGTGATTTCCCTTGGGAGAGTATGGCATCTTGACTGACTTCCTGTTCCAACAAGGCCAGGCGAAGATAAACTCCCAGATGAGCTGGTGGTAATTGATAACCAATCTTCACGGCTCTCTCCTCTATCTGAGGAGCAGTTGCTTCCCGATCAAATCCCATATCAGCTAGGCTGACAATCTCAACTAAACACTTCTGTTTCTCCACCACTTCTTGATAAGTTGGATGAGCTAGGTAGGTCTTGAAATAGTCATTCACAAAAACACCCTTGTCATCTAAGTAGGCAGGGATTTCTTCTTTTTTCAGGGGAAATAATTTAATTCGAACACTCTGTCTTTTCATAGGTCTATTATACACTAATTCATCAAAGGCTGCGATTTTCAGCAAAAAAACACCTGACCTACAGGTGCTACAAATATAAACTAGCTCAAGCAGTTCAAACCTCTTCCGAGCCAAAAATCTCCCAATACTTCTCGACTTCTTGCTCCAACTGTTCAACCATCTCTAGCAAGTCTGCGGCTCGGAGAATGGTAAGCCCCTTGTCCACCATCTCTCTATCCTGTTGAAAGATGCCCATACGGACATTGGCCATGCCTACATAATCAATCCGCATACTTTCCTGAGCCATGGCATAAACTCTCTCCATAACAGGATGACACAAGCCATACTTTTCTTTTCTCAACAAGACAGTTGATAGGTTATAGAGAAAAGTCAAATGACTAACATGAATGTCTCTGAAATTCTTATATTTGTCCAAGGAAAGCAAAATTTTATCTACAAAATTTTCCAAATGGACTACAGGAATAATCGGAAGAATAAGACTTAGCTTACGAAAATCAGCCAGATACCAAGTATCTGACTTTTCTAGCTCTTGCCAGAGTTCCTGAGCTAGCTGCTTTGTTTGTTGCCCATCTCCTACCTGAAGGATAGATAGCAACAAGCGTAATTGCTGTTCTATCCGCTGAACCCGTATATCTTCATGCTTCTTCAAATACTGCTCTACTTGGTACAAAAAATCCCGACAGTTTGATTCAGAAAAAAATTGTCCTCTCAGATTTTCAAAGCGATGGATGATAGAAGAACGCTCCGAAGGCTGATAGGCATGGCAGATATAGTCAAACTCTGCAAAGGTCATATCCAACTGACGAAGAATATGGGAAAAGTGAGCAATGGTCGGGTATTCTTTGTTGTTTTCAATTTTTGATAGGGTTGTCCGTGACAAGGCATCTCCACAAACTTCCTGCTGGCTAAGCCCTTTTGATTTGCGAATCTCTTTTAAGACTGTTCCAAAATCCCACCTCATCATAACCTCCTAAAACTGTGAGAAATGTTTGCGTTTTCATCAATCACATTTACTACATGATACCATAATAGTAAATAAAAACAAACAAAATGATAGGAGGTCCTCTTATGAAAACTTGGAAAAACTATCTCTTGCTTTTAGCTTACCTAGCAATCCTCATGGTTCCACACCTCCTAGGCGGTGGCTGGTGGTCATGGCCGTTACCAATTATCAACAAATAAATAAGATACCACCATCTCACCACTCTGGAAAGGAGGAAAATGACTGGAAACTAAGGAAAATTATCATGAAAAAGTTTGCTAAATTAGGTTTTGCCTTGGGAATTGCTTGTAGTTTAATGGTATCCACAGTCGCCTTTGCAGATTTTGTCGATGGTAGTGAATGGCTTTATGGAGTTGGATGGACAGGAACCTACGGGTATTCCAACTACCATCATCCAACACGTTCTCATACCACTACTGTAAAAAATAGGCAACATAAAAACCGTCAACGCCAAGGCGCAGGTATTTGGGCAAAAGCATCTATTACCAAAATCCCACCAACTGGCATGGAATATTTCTATGGTTTTTGATATGCACTGAAATTAGTTTTCCACAGACCATGAAATTAAGAGAAAAACGATTACCATGCTCAGAAATGTTTGATAGTAGGGTAATCGGGAACAACTGTTACTCATCAATTGCTAAATGACTGATAGTCAAATTCAAAAAGATAGTTAGTTTCCGACCAGCTCTATTGGTGTGCTGGTCGGAAAACATTTACAAGGAGGTGTTCAGATGAAAAGGCTAAACCATTTCTGTATGATTCTACTTCTGTGTTGTGTCAGTTTTATCGTTGTAAATCTACACTATACAAAGGAAATCAATCGCATACGTGAATTAGGAACGACTGACTATTCATTTCAATTTTATTTACGCGATAGTGCCGTTCCTTCACAGGATTTACTGCATTTTTTTGAAAAAATTGCTGATAAATACGACGTTTCAATTGTCAAAACAGATAGCAACACCGAGGTAATAAAAGCAGGTGTTTTTTCTCATGAGACATTTCCTTATAAAGATTTTGGAATCCAGCAACTTACTTTTAACGAAGACGGAAGTGGATCTTATACAAATATACAATCCTCCGACAAACTAGGGCATATCCCAACATTTTTGCAGGCCAAGACGATACGGCTCATCACTTTAAAAAACTATTTTCAAGATACATCCCATACACTAAATGGTCAGTATACCGTCACATCAACAAAATCCATAAACGACACTGAAATCGTACAGGAATTAAGTCATTTTTTCAATATTGATTCTTCTACACTATTGACTCCAACCTTTGAAACAGCAGTAGAATTAATAAACAGAGACTTGCTACTAGTAGCACTCATCTGCTCTATCGCATTTTTACTCCTTTCATTAACTTCTGTTTACCAACCAATTTTAGATATCAAACATATCGGCGTTGAAAAAATACTTGGATACAGTAACTTAGAGATTTTCTATCGCTATGTAAAACAAAATATACTAATCATGGGAATCGGTAGTATCATTCTAAATAGTTTACCGTTTCTGTTTTTTGACTACATGCCTCAAGGTTTTACAGCTATGATGCTGTTAGCGCATTTTATCCTCCTTCAAGTCTATCTACTCATCAATATTTTAGTCATCACAATTATCCAACGCATTAACGCCGCATCTATCATAAAAGGATTTGTTTCCTTCAAAACAGGATTCTATATCAATAATTTCTTCAAATGCTGTCTCACACTTCTTATCACTATATTGATGATTGGTGTCGGAAATAGCATTTATGAGGAACACCAAGAATTGAACTATCAAGAACAATGGGAAAAACAGGGAGATTTCCTAACACTCGAAACCGTAAAATCAGGAAATCAACTCTGGCAAGATAGCCTGTCTGGTTCCGACAAAGCTCATCAATATTATTACTCCTTATATAAGAATTTGACAGAAAATCTTCCAACTTACTATATTCGTTCTAGTATCATAAACCCTGGCAATTTCTCACATCTTAAAGAATTTGAACATTCAACATTGGCTAATGACATCCCTGTTCTATACGCCAACAAAACCTATCTAGAAAGTATAGGATTTCCGATTCCACATACAAGTAAACAATTGACTGTACTCTTTCCAGCATCAATGAAAGAGAATGAAGAGTCTAACAAAAATCTAGCAAAATTGATTGGTTTTCTGTCACTGAAATATGAAGAACAAGTGGCAAAAACAGTCAGCGAGGTAGATGTTGAATACATTTATTATGACGGCGACTGGACATTCTTCCCATACAATGAAACCTTATCCAACAATTTCACTAATCCAATGATTAGCCTGGTCAATGACAATGATATGTCGTGGGAAGATAAAGCACACCTATCAAATACTGGACTAAGTAGCCCAATTAAAATTGCAAATTCCCCTCAACATCAACAAAAAATCGAACAAATTCTTCAGAAATTACCTGATGATAGCTATTTCAAGTTCTCGTCAATAAAATCTATTCAACAAGGACGTGTAGATAGTTTCCGAGACGCTAGTCGTAACTTCGTCACCCTGTTTGCGATTATCTGCTTACTGAGCATTGTTGTTTCCTATTTTATTGTAAAAAGTATGTTTCTTTGGAGAAAATCTCATATCATCACTATGAAATTTTTAGGATGGTCACTTTTTGACCGCTACAAACCTATTCTAATCGGACTAACTCTACTATATTTGCTACCTCTTCCAGTTATTTTGATAGCTGGTAAGTCACTATTTCCTCTTGCACTTTTTTTACTATTTGCCATTGCTGATGGGGGTATTTTCCTATTTACATCACTGCGCATGGAGCAAAAAAATCTTGTACAATACTTGAAAGGAGAGAACCTATGATTCATTTAGAACATATCTTTAAAAAGATTGGTCAAAAACATATCCTACATGATTTTTCCCTCAACATTGAACAAGGTGAACTAGTCGCAATTGTTGGAAAAAGTGGTAGCGGAAAAACAACATTACTAAACATCATTGGCTTGCTTGACGGTGAATACGAAGGAAATTACCTCCTATTTGGTCATTCAAACGTACCTGTAAACACTAGGACATCTCAAAAAATAATTCGGGAACAAATTTCCTATCTATTCCAAAATTTTGCTCTAATTGAGAACGAAAGCGCCGAGTATAATCTCCTGATGGCATTAAAATATACCAGATTATCAAAAAAGGAAAAGGAAGAGTCCATAAAAAATATACTAGAAAAAATCGGACTAGCAAACACGCTAAAACAAAAAATTTCCGAGCTGTCTGGAGGAGAACAACAGCGAATTGCTATCGCTCGTACTCTACTCAAACCAAGCAATCTTATCTTGGCAGATGAGCCAACGGGATCATTAGATCAGGAAAATAGGGACTTAATCCTGCAATTTCTCATAGAAATGAATAATAGTGGAAAAACAGTAATTATCGTCACACACGATCCATATATTGCCGATAAGTGTCAGCGGATTGTTCGTTTATGATTTAGATAGTTTCTACACCCTTTGCGAATAAGCTTTCCGCTAAGAACCTACATTCACAAGTGAGGTACTTCCACACCCAGAAGCAGGTCGTCTATGGCCTGACCCGAATACGGCATTGACTCTGCCGAGGTTATCATATTCAAGAACAATTTAGATACAACAAGAAAAGGTCTGAAAACCAGCTCATCTGGTTTTCAGACCTTTTCTATCTTCCCTATTCAAACACAAACTGGTTGTGGTAGAGTTCGGCGTAGAAGCCATTGAGTTTAAGGAGCTGGCTGTGGTTGCCTTGCTCGATAACTTTTCCGTCTTTGAGGACGATGATTTCATCCGCAAGTCTGGATCTATTTCTCTGGTATAACCCAAAAAAGATAGTAAGTAATAAAGACTGTCAGCAAGCCAAGTCCAATTTTGACAAATAGTACAGGAGCCAACCAAATGGAAATCCCCATGAGTATGTAGATTTGCCAGATAATTTGTTTTTTCCGTTTACGGGAAATGGCTTTGGTTTCAGCATAATCCGCTACGTAAAATTGATAAATTTTTGTATTGCGTAGCCATTTTTCAAAATTTTTAGAGCTTCTAGCAAAACAAAATCCAGCCAAAAGTAAAAGAGGCGTTGTTGGAATTATAGGTAGAACAATCCCAATCATGCCAATAGCAAGACTAACAAAACCAGCTACTAGATAAACAATTTTTTTCATAATACTATTATACCAAAAGAGTTCGTGATTTTTTGAACATTTTCTGTATATTTTAGGAAAGCGCTTGCTTTCCACCCTGTAAACTGGTATGATAAGGATATTACATTTAGAAAAGAGAGAAGATGCTATGAAACTTCTAGGACTTGTCGGAACCAACTCCGCTCGCTCAACCAACCGCAAACTCTTGCAGTACATCAAACAGCATTTCGCAGACAAGGCTGATATTGAATTGGTTGAAATCAAGGACCTTCCAGTCTTCAATAAACCGGCTAATCGTGAACTGCCAGAAAGTGTTAAAGAATTAGTTGCAAAGATTGAAAGTGCTGATGGTGTCATCATCGGAACACCTGAGTATGACCACTCAATCCCCGCTGTTCTTATGAATGCACTAGCTTGGGTATCATATGGAGTCTACCCTATGCTTAACAAGCCGGTTATGATTACAGGTGCCTCCTACGGAACGCTCGGTTCTTCCCGTGCTCAATTGCAACTCCGCCAAATTCTCAATGCTCCTGAACTCAAAGCTACTGTTTTACCAGATGAGTTCTTACTATCTCATTCCATGAAAGCCTTTGATACAAACGGTGAGCTCATTGATTTAGAAATCAGTCAAAAACTGGATGCCATCTTTGATGACTTCCGTCTCTTTGTCAAGATGACAAGTAAACTGTCTAGCGCCAAAGAGTTACTTCAAAAAGAAGCTGAAAACTTTGACTGGGAAAACTTGTAAGAGAGGAGATCAATCATGAAATTTGTCGGAATCGTCGGGTCTAATGCAGACCAATCTTATAACCGCATGCTATTGCAATTTATTCAACGCCACTTTAAAGTAAAATTTGAATTAGAACTTTTGGAAATCAAAGATGTCCCAATGTTCAATCAGGACGAAGACCAGTCTAATAGCTTTGCGATCCAATACCTTTACAACAAAATCACACGTGCTGATGGTGTCATCATTGCTACACCTGAGCACAACCACACCATCACACCTGCGCTTAAGAGTACTCTAGAGTGGCTCAGTTTCAATTTACATCCATTTGAAAATAAACCAGTTATGATTATCGGGGCTTCTTACTACGACCAAGGAACGTCTCGTGCTCAAGTCCACTTGAGAAAAATTTTGGACGCTCCAGGTGTCAATGCCTACACGTTACCAGGTAATGAATTCCTCCTTGGTAAAGCGAAAGAAGCTTTTGATGATAAAGGGAACATTATCAATGAAGGGACTGTGAAATTCTTGGAAAGCTGTCTAGACAACTTTATCAAGTATGTCGGCGTTGTATCAAAATTGAAACAACCCAAGCCAATTGCACCCGAAGATTTAGACTGTACCCATCCAATCGCAACGACCATCACAGGTGTGGACCCAGATGACCCAGACTGGCTGGATAAGGCTTCTAAATTGGTCAACGCTGTCGAGGGAGATACGTATGTTAAATTAGATAACGGTCTTTTAACAGTTAACCAACTCAATATGTTCCTCAACGCCATGCCATTTGAATTGACCTATGCAGATGATAACAATCAGTTCCTCTATTACAACAATAGCCACCAAGAGCCTGATACTATGTTAGGTAAGCGGGTCCCAGAGCAAGTAGGAAACCGCTTGTCAACCGTTCACGGCACTTTACCACCTGCTCGTATGAAGAATGTCGAATGGGTTGTTGGAACCTTACGTAATGGTAACCAAGAGTACGTTCGAACAATCGTCCCAGGCACACCACCTGAAATTATCAATACTCATAACTATCAAGCTATGTACTATCCTGACGGGTCCTACGCTGGCATCAATGAAATTATCTTTAATTTTAAGCCATGGTTAGATTGGTATCTTGAAACCACTGGACAACGCTTGGTGGGAGGGGCAGGAAACACCACATCTCCTGCCCATGTTGATGCAACCTCTGGCGCTTCAGATACAGGTAGTACCCATACAGCTTCCACACCGACAGATGCCAATTCTGGTGCATCTGCTCACTAACAAATAAAAACTAGTGGGAAGGGGCTCCCTTTCCACTATATTTTTTCAATAAATTTTTGATGATTATGTCACAAGGAGGTCCCATGTCCCCATTTCAAGAAAAAATTTCGGTTGCAGTTTCAAAAAAAGAATCCCTTTTTGATGAAAGTCTAAGCCGTTACGCCTTACGCTCCATGTATGCAGGAGCTTATTTGACCATGTCAACAGCTGTTGGTATTATTGGAGCTGATGTCATCTCCAGTCAATTCCCAAGTCTATCGCGTTTTGTTTTTACCTTTATCTTTGCTATCGGACTGATTTTTGTTCTTATTTTTGGTGGCGAATTGGCTACATCTAATATGATGTATCTAACGACTGGTGCCTATTATAAGCAAATTACTTGGAAAAAAGTAACGCTGATGTTACTTTACTGCACCTTCTTCAACTTTGTAGGTGCTACCATTCTGGCTTGGCTTTTCAATCAGTCCTTCTCCTACCTTAACTTATCTGACGAAAGTTTTGTTGTCAACGCTGTCACCATCAAACTAGGAAAATCCGACTGGAGTAACTTCTTTGAGGGAATTACTGCCAATATGTTTGTGAATATGGCTATCCTTGGGTATATGCTACTCAAGGAACAATCCGCCAAATTCTTTGTTATTGTATCTGCTATTTTTATGTTTGTTTTCCTTATCAACGAACACTTAGTTGCTAATTTCGCATCATTCATGCTCTTAGCCTTCAACGCTGCTCGTACTAATGTAGATACCTTTACTATGGTAAATATTCTTCGTCAGTGGATTGTTGTTTTCTTTGGAAATTGGCTTGGAGCCGGACTCTTTATTGGAATTGCTTATGCTTGGCTCAATCAGACCAAAACCAACCATCTTGAACAGTAATGATACTACAAAAACAGCCAAGATAAACCACATCCTAAAAGTTTAAGGATTGTGGCCTGCTTATCTTGGCTGTTATTTTTTACTATTCAAACACAAACTGGTTGTGGTAGAGCTCAGCGTAGAAGCCGTTGAGTTTAAGGAGCTGGCTGTGGTTGCCCTGCTCGATGACCTTTCCGTCTTTGAGGACGATGATTTCATCCGCATTGAGAATGGTTTTGAGGCGGTGGGCAATGACGAAGCTGGTCCGTCCTGCGATAATGGCCTCCATAGCCTTTTGAATTTTGGCTTCCGTTACGGTATCGACGTTAGACGTTGCTTCGTCCAAAATCAAGACCTGTGGATCTGTCAAGAGCGTGCGGGCAATGGAAATCAGCTGTTTCTGACCTGTCGAGAAGACATTCTCATCATCGGTCACAAAGGTTTCATAACCCTCTGGCAAGCTCATGATAAAGTCATGGATATGGGTGGCACGAGCTGCTGTTTCCACCATTTCCTGCGAAATGCTCTCATCACCAAAGCGGATATTGTCCGCAATAGTACCCGAGAAGAGTACCGACTCCTGCAAGACAATACCGACCTTATCCCGTAGACTATCCAAATCATATTCCCGAATATCGCGACCGTCAAAGGCCACGCTACCACCATTGACATCATAGAAGCGGTTGATCAAGTTCATAATGGTAGTCTTACCAGAACCCGTCGGACCAACGACCGCCACCATTTTACCCTTAGGAGCCGAAATAGACACCTTGTCCAAGACCTTCTGACCTGGCAGGTAGCCAAAGTCGATGTCCTTAATTTCAACACCTTCTTTTAATTCGGTAAATAGCGGAGCGTTTTGCGGGCGGACTTCCTCAGGCTCATCAAACATTTCCTGAATACGATGAGCACCTGTGAAAGCCAACTGCAATTCTGCCCAGCTAGATGCAATCTGCATGATAGGCTGGTAATACTGTTGCGAATACTGAACAAAAGTCACGACCAGACCAAGTGCGGCAGCTGTTTCCAGCGAGCTATCATTTAGGACAATGCTGGAGCCTGCAAAGATAACAATGGCAGTATTAACCAAACTCATTCCGTTCATAAATGGAAAGAGAATCCCACCAAACAAACGTCCCTTGAAAGTTGCGCGACGAACTTCTTCATTGAGCTCCAAGAAACCATCAATAGTCTCTTCCTGCACACCCTGTACAATAATCGCTTTTTGCCCTGAAATCTTCTCATCCATGTAGGCATTGAGTTTAGACACGGCAGCCTGTTGCTTATCAGTATATTTCCGTGACAGGCGAATGATAATCACTAGGGCAATCAAAGCAACTGGCGTGGATGCCACAGTTACCAGAGCCAAGCGAGTATCCTGACGGAACATCATGATAACCATACCGATGTAAAGAGCGATATTGGTCACTACCTGAGTCAAGGACTGGTTAAAAGCATTTTGGATATTGTCCAAATCACTGGTAAAACGAGAAAGAATATCCCCATCCTTGTGGCTGTCAAAGAAGGCAACTGTCAAGCGTTCCAACTTGCCAAACAGACCTTTTCGCATGCGGTTGGTTGAATGAGCAACGATGCGTGTAAAGAGCAGAGTATAAATCAAGGTTGACACCACCGTCGCCACATAGGCCAACAAGAGATTGAGCATAACCCCATTAAAGTCAGTCATATCAGGCTTGAAACCTGACTGCCCCATCTGCACCGAAGCAAAATAAGCCTGACCAATTTTCCCCATCTCTGCAATAGCATCTCCAAGGAAAACAGGCGTCTTAACCTGCAAATAAGTCGCCGTCACAATGGCTAGAAAAATCACAGCAAAGGACAGCTTATAGCGTTTAAAATAAAACCAGAAAAATCTAAGTGTTTTCATAACATGATACTAAGGTCGCCCAGAAAGCGACCGAAAAATAGGAAACCAACGCCGCGTTCCGAAACGCTAGGAGGTTTATCTTTTTTCGAAGCTTTCCGACCGAGTTCAAATACAATCGTACTATATAGACTGCACTTGCTTAGTTTTCCTCCTTCCCTTTCTGTGTTTCGTAGATTTCGCGGTAGACATCATTTGTCGCGACCAGCTCGGCATGGGTACCTTGACCAATCAAGCGACCTTCATCAAGAACCAATATCTTATCAGCTTTGACAACAGAAGAAATCTTCTGAGCAACGATGACCGTCGTTGTCCCCTTCAAGTCATGGTTGAGGGCCTCTTGGACCAGCTTCTCAGACTTGGCATCCAGGGCTGATGTCGAATCATCTAGCACCAAGACTTTAGGATCACTAATCACCCCACGCGCAATGGACATCCGCTGTTTCTGACCACCTGAGAAGTTATTTCCACGTTCTTCTACTTGGCTCTCATAGGTATCATCCAAGCGGTCGATAAATTCTTTGGCTTGGGCAATACCTGCGGCCCGCTCCAAACGTTCCAAATCTGCACCAGGTGCACCTTGACGCAAATTGTCCGCAATAGTCCCTGAGAAGAGAATAGCTTTTTGCAAAACGATAGACACTGTATCTCTCAAGGTTTCCTGACTGATGTCTTTCAAATCACGACCGCCGATAGATACTGTTCCTTCCTGTGGATCAAACAAACGTGGAATCAGCTGAGCTAGTGTTGATTTACCCGCACCCGTCGCACCGACCACACCGACCATCTGACCAGACTCAATCTCAAAGGAGATATTTTTCAAGGTCGGCTCGGTATCATGCGGATAGGTAAAGCTAACATTGTCAAAGACAATCCGTCCATCCAAGTCCTCTTTTGCACCATCTTTAAAGGTCATCGCTGGCTCTGTATCTAAAACCTCACTCAAACGTTTAATGGAAATAGCAGCACGTGAAGCCTGCATCCCCATAAAGCTAGTCATGATAATCGCAAACATGATTTGCATGAGGTAACTCATAAAGGAAGTAAAGCCCCCAACTGCTTCGATATTAGTGTCTAACATCCCTGAAACGAGATAAAGCGACACAAAAATCGCCATGTAGGAGATAAACATCATCAAAGGTTGCAAGATAGAAAAACCATAACCAATAAAGAGGTTAAGATCCAAAAGCTCATTGGATACTTCTTTAAATTTAGCGTATTGATTCTTCTCCTGTACAAAGGACTTAACCACACGAATCCCACGGAGGTTTTCCTTTGCAATGCTGTTCATCCTGTCCATCAGGGACTGGAATTTACCAAAGCGCGGTCCCATCAAGCCCATCACGACTGCCATGATTCCCATGATGATGATGACCATGAGCACGATAATCCACCAAAGTTCTGGCAAAGTGCGCACTGCCATGATAAAGGCACCAACAAAGAGCAGAGGTACCCGCATCAAGATCGTAAAGAGCATCATGACAAGGTTCTGAATTTGGTTGACGTCGTTGGTCATACGAACCACCAAATTCCCTGCATTAAATTCCTCTACATTGGCATAAGAAAAGCTCTGAATTTTCCGAAAGGTCTTCTCACGAATATCCGCAGACACTCCCTGAGAAATCTTAGCTGCCATGATTGTATTGGTCAGACCAGCCAAGAGACCAATTCCCGCAATCAGCAAGAGGAACTTACCGACACGGACAATTTCTTCCTTATCATTGGCCAAGACAGCAGTCAATACATCCTGTAAATAACTAGGTTGCATCAAGGTCGTTGCTACGACAATAGACGTCAACAAGACCGATGCCAAGGCATACCATTTGTAACGTAAAATGGCTTCTTTAAACATGTTTTTTCTCCTTATAATTTCTAATATTTTCTTTTAATTGATCGACTACCTGTCTGATCAAATCAAATTCTTCCTTTTGAATACCTCGAAAGAGAGAATGGTGCATCTCCTCATGGAAGGATTTTAGGTGACAAATCTTGCTCCGACCTTTCTCTGTCAAGACCAACTGCTTATAGCGTCTGTCAAACTGAGAAGGTAAAACCCGAATAAAGTCATTTTTCTCCATTCGCTTAACTAGATTGCTGGCAACGGATTTGGAAATCTTCAACTCCGCTTCAATGTCTTTGACAAAGGTTTCAACTTCAGACCGTTCTGCTATGAAACGCAGGGCCCATCCCTGTGGTCCAGCTAGGTGCTCCACATCATATTCCTTTGCAATGGTTTCACTGATTTGTTCAATCTGATTTAATAGATTCCGAAAATCTGCAATAGTATGTCCCATAATAGCTCCTTTCTACGAAAATAATTACCATGAGAACTATTATAGTTCTCTTAGGAACTATTGTCAATTATTTCGTTTTCTCTTTTCTGAAAATATTTTGTTATTTCAGCACCATTGCTTACTCAAAAACTATAATATATATACTGTATAACTTATATAAGATTTTATGTATCAATTATGGTATAATATATCTAAATTACACCAACTAGAAAGGATTTTTTATGACCAAACAAACCATTGCCATCTTGGGACCCGGTTCATGGGGCACCGCCCTAGGACAAGTTCTCAACGACAACGGTCATACTGTCCGTATTTGGGGCAATGTCCCCGAACAAATCGACGAAATCAATAAAGAACATACAAATAAGCGCTATTTCAAGGATGTTATCCTAGATGAAAACATCAAAGGATATAAAGATTTGACTGAAGCCTTGGACGGTGTTGACGCGGTTCTTTTCGTTGTGCCAACCAAGGTAACACGCCTAGTTGCCAAGCAAGTCGCACAAGCTCTCAAACACAAGGTAGTTGTCATGCACGCTTCAAAAGGCTTAGAGCCTGATAGTCACAAGCGCTTGTCTGAGGTACTGGAGGAAGAAATTCCTGCTGAACTCCGTTCTGAAATCGTCGTGGTTTCAGGGCCAAGTCATGCAGAAGAGACTATCGTCCGTGATTTGACCTTGATTTCTGCAGCTTCAAAAGACTTGGAAACAGCCAGCTACGTCCAAAATCTTTTCAGCAACCACTACTTCCGACTTTATACAAATAATGATGTCATCGGTGTAGAAACAGCAGGTGCCCTTAAAAATATTATTGCTGTCGGCGCTGGCGCTTTACACGGACTTGGTTATGGTGATAATGCCAAGGCTGCCATTATCGCTCGCGGTTTGACAGAAATCACACGTCTAGGCGTTGCTATGGGCGCAAATCCTCTGACTTACAGCGGTCTTTCTGGTGTTGGTGATTTGATTGTTACCGGTACATCTGTCCACTCCCGCAACTGGAGAGCTGGAGATCAGCTCGGTCGCGGTGAAAAACTCGAAGATGTAGAACGCAATATGGGAATGGTGATTGAAGGTATTTCAACAACTAAGGCAGCCTATGAGTTGTCTCAAGAATTAGATGTTTACATGCCTATTACCCAAGCCATCTACAAGGTCATCTACCAAGGTGCAGGTATTGAAGATGCCATCAAAGAAATCATGACGGGTGAATTCCGCCATGAAAATGAATGGTCATGAAGGAGATGCAATGACAAAAAAAGTTAGAAAAGCCGTTATACCAGCTGCAGGATTGGGAACACGTTTCTTACCTGCTACTAAGGCACTTGCCAAAGAAATGTTGCCAATCGTTGACAAGCCAACCATCCAATTTATCGTTGAAGAAGCCCTCCGTTCAGGTATTGAAGATATTTTGGTGGTCACTGGTAAGTCAAAACGTTCTATCGAAGATCACTTTGATTCAAACTTTGAATTAGAATATAACCTCAAAGAAAAAGGCAAAAATGATTTGTTGAAACTTGTTGATGAGACAACAGGCATTCGACTACACTTCATTCGTCAAAGCCATCCACGTGGACTTGGTGATGCCGTTCTTCAAGCTAAAGCATTTGTCGGGAACGAGCCTTTTGTTGTCATGCTCGGCGATGACTTGATGGACATCACAGATACAAAAGCTGTCCCATTGACCAAGCAACTCATGAACGACTATGAAAAAACACATGCTTCAACCATTGCTGTTATGCCTGTTCCTCATGAAGAAGTTTCTGCATACGGTGTTATCGCTCCACAAGGTGAAGGTGTCAACGGTCTCTATAGTGTGGAAACCTTTGTGGAAAAACCAAAACCAGAAGATGCACCATCTGACCTTGCCATCATCGGTCGATACTTGTTAACGCCTGAAATCTTCAATATCTTGGAAAATCAAGAACCAGGTGCCGGCAATGAGATCCAGTTGACAGATGCCATTGATACTCTGAACAAAACACAACGTGTTTTCGCTCGTGAATTCAAAGGCAACCGTTACGATGTTGGGGATAAGTTCGGTTTCATGAAAACTTCTATCGACTACGCCCTCCAACACCCTCAAGTAAAAGATGATTTGAAACAATACTTAATCGATCTTGGTAAAAAATTAGATACAAAGAAAAACTAGCAATCGCTAGTTTTTTTTCTTACATCAAATAGAATACCCCTAGTAGAAAAACAATCAAGCCCATATAGCCAATGAAGCTGAAAAAAATCTGTTTTCCTGTAAAGAGATCCTTTTCCACAAGAGGGGGAAGGAAAATCACGACCAAACAACCCCCAATAGCTCCTCCAATATGTCCTGCCATGCTAATGGTTGGATTAAAAAGTCCCAAGACCAAGTTCAATCCCAAAAGGACCATATAACGTTGACCGAGAACCTGTAGATAAGGGCTGCGACTAAATTTCCTCAACAGTGCCATAGCTGCAAAAAGACCAAACAGAGAGGTCGATGCACCTGCACCAACTACATCTGGTGTAAAGAAGAGAACAAAAAGATTGCCCATTATCCCAGACAAGAGATAGAGGAGAAAGAAGCGCCGTGACCCAAACAGTCCTTCTAATTGATAACCCAAACCAAGCAAGGTAATGCTGTTAAAGATAAAATGTTCCCAACCAATGTGGACAAAGATAGGAGAAATCAAGCGCCACAACTGAGTCGGATCATACCGCACCACTTGACCGTACATACCACCGAATTCAAAAATCGTATAGGCTGTAGTGGTCTGCCCAAATCGAAATATTTGTATCAAAAGAAAAACAAGAGCCGTGACTGCCAACAAGGCATTGGTCACAGGATAGCGCTTATCAAAAAAGTTCTTCAAAAATCAACAACTCCTTTACTGGAATATCAAATACATCTGGTTCAAAATCATAGACTTGAAAGTCTGCCAAGGTCGATACCGTCTCCCCTTGATAATCTGCTAGGTAGCGATCATAAAAACCGCCTCCATAACCCACTCGAAAACCCGCTTGATTCCAAGCTAAACCAGGAACATGGAACAACTTAACCACAGACTTATCCACAGGTTGTGAATAAGTCCCAGGTTCCCAAACTCCAAACCTAGATTTCATCAAATCATCAGGATTATATTCTACAAAATCCATACGACCTTGTGAATAGGTCTTAGGGATGAAAATCTGCTTGCCATCCTTTTGAGCCTGCTCAATCAGGTAAGAAGTGTCAAACTCATGGGGCATGGAAAGATAGGTCCCAAGCGACTTTGTGCCTAGATAGGCCTCAGAAGCAAGGAGACGTTCCGTCAGCTGCTGGCTCCATCTTGCTCGCTGACTACTAGTCAGGGCTTTCAATCTCTGCAAGACCTCTTGCCGAATGCTCTTTTTATCCACAGAAACTCCTTTCTTTTCAGAAAAAGACTGGAAAACCCAGTCTAGTTTGCTTTCATTTTCAAAAAATCACTCAACTTATCCACAGCAAAGGGAAGAACTTCCTCTTTGGGGCTGAGACGAGGATTGTGAAGCGGATAAGGCGTATCCACACCCAACCAGAACATAACACCTGGAACCTTGTTGAGAAGGTAGCCGAAGTCCTCTCCCGTCATGGCAGGTGGACAGTCAATCATCTCCACACCATCAACCTGTTCAAAATAAGTCATTAGTTCACCTGCCAGTTGAGGATTGTTCTCCACAGGCAGATAACCGCTTGGATTGAGCTCGATTTCCAAGTCTACTCCAAAGGACAGTGCAATCCCTTCTGCCACTTCCCGCACCCGCTTTTGCACCAAGAGGCTCATGCTCTGAGTCAAGGCCCGAATGGTCCCGTGCAGAAAGGCTGTTTCAGCAATGACATTGTTGGTCGTGCCCGCGTGCATGGAGCCGAAGGTCACCACCGCTCCCTCGATCGGGTCAACGTTACGGCTGACCACCGACTGCACCTGAGTCACAAAGTAGCTGGCTGCCACCAAGGCATCATTGGCGGTATGGGGAAATGCTGCGTGACCACCCTTTCCTGTAAACCGTATCTTGACTTCACAAGTCCCAGCAAAGAGTGTCGCACGGTTGGTGGCCATTTGACCAACTTTGAGATCTGGTCGGACATGGAGCCCATAAAATTCATCTGGTAACCAATCCCCGAAAGCCCCCGCTTCATACATGAGCATACCACCTGCTAGATTTTCCTCCGCAGGCTGAAACAAGAAGAGAAGATTATTTCTCGGTTGCTGCTCTGCCATTTTCTCCAAAAGCCCCAGGGCAATGGTCATGTGGAAATCATGTCCGCAAGCGTGCATCCGGTCTGGGTGGAGGGACTTGAAGTCCAGGTCCGTTTCTTCCACGATAGGCAGGCCGTCAATATCTGCCCGCCAGCCAATGGTCTTTTCAGGTGCAGAACCTGTCAGATAGACCAGGATACCTGTCTTCCATGTACGGACTTGGGCAAAAGAACAGTCTTGAAGTAAACCTTCAATGGTCTCCATAAGAAAGGCATGGGTCTTGAACTCCTCCATGCCCAGCTCTGGAATCTGGTGGAGGGACCGGCGTGTCGCGATTAAATCTAGCATAGCTACCTCTTAGAGTGTCCGCAAAGCCTCTTCCAAGGCTGTTTTTTGTTGGGTTTGAGCGTCGATTTCCTTGATGATGCGGGCTGGCACACCTGCCACCACAACATTTTCAGGGACGTCTTGGGTCACAATAGCACCCGCTGCGACAACAGAGCCGCTACCGATTTGCACTCCTTCGATGACAACGGCATTGGCACCGACCAAAACATTGTCGCCAACACGCACTGGCTCAGCCGAAGCTGGCTCGATAACACCTGCAAGAACCGCACCTGCACCGATGTGGCTATTTTTACCAACCGTCGCACGACCACCAAGGATAGCACCCATGTCAATCATAGTACCTGAACCGATTTCCGCACCGATGTTAATCACCGCCCCCATCATGATAACGGCATTATCGCCAATGGTCACTTGGTCACGGATAATCGCACCTGGCTCGATACGGGCATTGACATTCCGCTTGTCAAGCAATGGCACAGCTGAATTTCGGCCGTCTTGCTCAACCACGTAGTCTACATTTTCAGTCAAGTTTGCCAAAAGGGGCTCGACATCCTTCCAGTCACCGAATAGGACATTGCCAAGCTTTGTCACTTCAGCAGGAACAGGCCCAGCCAATTCACCTTCAAAAGTTACTTTAACAGTTGTCTTCTTCACAGCATTACCAATAAAGGCAATGATTTCTTGTGCAGTCATTTTTTGTGCAGTCATAATATTTTCCAATCTAAAAATAATATTTTTTCTATTATATCAAAATTTTCTGAAAATTTGGGAAGAAATGCAAAAAAATGAAAAAGAGGCTAAGTTAGCCTCCTAAAAGTTATTGTGGTAAATCAAATTTTACAATTGCTGGTTTTATATCTGTACTAAACTGGAACCCTGGTTTAACCTCTAACTCAGAAGTTCCCTCTTCGTTTACTGCAAAGGCGGTTGTTGCGCCTTCTATACTTCTACCTGGTGCGATTGTTTCGAGTATTGTTCCAACTGGGTAGCCTTCAGTCACTTTATTGTTTACATACAAATCCATATCTTCACTGACAACATAATCTTTATCAGTCAAGTTAGTGACATTATAGGTTACCAAAAGCACTTTATTCGCAACAATATCGCTCACTTCATTTCGTTCGTCAGTCCATGCAATATTCGTAATTGTAATTTCTGCTACATCTTTAAATACAATTGTATCTCCTACCTTGTAGCTTGTACTAGTTGCTTGTTCAGAACTAGACTGTGCAACATTGCCAGAAGTATCCGTAGCTTCTTTTTTACTTGGTTCAGTAGTAGAACACGCAGCAAGTGCAAACACTGACAGTGCAGTCAAAGTTAGGAAAGTAAGTTTTTTCATAAAATCCTCCAAGAAATTGTTTACACTACCATTATATATATATGCGTTGTCAAGTATAAAAATAAAAAAATTAGAAGTTTGACCTCCTAATTTTCAATCATCATCTAATCTTCAATTTCTTTTCTCGGATTGACAGCTCCGACGATGTAGTCCTGCACCAGACCTGTATCATCTAGCACAATCCCGTGTAGAACTCCGCCGTAAACAGCTCCCCCGTCAATCCCCATTTTCCCATCTGGACTAGTCCAGATTTGACTAATACGGAGTTGAGTATGGAAGAGGTTGTAAACAGGCGTGTGTCCAAAAATAATCATTTTCCCTGTGGTATTTTCAGCCTCATGGAAAGGGGTGCGTAACCAAACCTTATCATGATTATTAGTTTCACGCCAATCTGGTAAGGTCAAATCAACCCCTGCATGGACGAAGATATAACGTTCAGTCTCTAAGTGATAAGGACAAGATTTGACAAAATCAATCAAGTCCTCGTATTGTTCCATCACTGCATTGGCATCTACCAGGCCATCTACCGGTGCATCCAAGGGACGCCCCAGTAAGGAATTGATGGTCGTATCTCCACCATTTCTCCGATAGTGGTCGTAGCGATCAACTGGATCGCGTAACCAAGCTAGAAACATCCGTTCATGATTACCAGTCAAACAGATAGCACCTTTTTCACGGACCAACTGTCGCACCAACTCTAGACAAGCCTTTGAATTTTCTCCACGATCAATCAAATCGCCTAGAAAAATCAGTTGTTGCCGCTCTTCATTCCATTTCTTTAACATATCGAGTAGGAGTTCAAATTTACCATGAACATCTCCTACTACAAAAAACTCTCTTTTCATACAGTCTCCTATTTCTATGGAACTATTGTACCATAAGAAATTGGATAAATAAAAATCCCTTGTTTATTAGCTAGTGTCGATGAGATACCAACTAGTAAACAAGAGAAATGGTGGCCACAGTTATGCAAACAACTGAACGATACTATTTGCGTGTAAATCTGGCATCTTGTCCACCGCTACATGAAGTGTCCCTGGCAGAGATCCTTCTGAGGAACCATCAAAAGCAATGGTGATATGCCCCAATGCTAGAAGATTTTGTTCTACAACAGATCCGACAGCTGTAATTGGGTAATCCACACCGTCTATGACCAATCGCCCACCAACCTGGATAGGACCAGACAAATCCTTGTTACTAATCTTGTAGCAATATTCTGCTAAATCTGCAGGAGCCTCAATGCCAAATAAAATTAACATATTTGCTTCTCTAATCATTTCTGGGGCTTGTTCCCCGACACTTACAATCCTTGCTTCAAAAATTTTTGTCATCCTTTTATCCTATCCTATTCACTATTTTTTATCTAACTATAAAGTCCAAAGCTGGCCAACCAAGCAACGATGACACGTGGGACACCGTTCAAGAAACGTGAGTAGAGTACCGCTGGAACACCCACTTCAACTGTTTCAGATTCTGCTTCTGATAAACCAAGAGCTACCGGTATAAAGTCACAACCATTTTGCGTATTGATGGCAAAGAGGGCTGGGAGAGCCATTTGTGGCGGAATGTTGCCCTTGCCAATTTCCACACCAATCAAGGTTCCAATAATTTGGCTAATAACAGCACCTGGCCCCAGGAGCGGAGATAAAAATGGAAGCGAGCAAATGAAACCAATCAAAATCAAGCCCCAAATATTTCCTGCTAGCGGAACCATTAACTTGGCCAACCAGTTCCCTACGCCAGAACCTTGAATAATCCCAATCAAGAGAGATACAAAGGCCATGAATGGCAAAATAGTATGTAGCATTGTTTGAATTGCATCTCGTGCTGCTTGGTTAAAGGTTGCAACCACCTTACCAGCTCCCATACCAATCCGAGCAATCAAGCTAGACTCTGCACGTTGCTCAGTGATTTTTTTGCTGGTATCATAGGTCGGCTTCTTCTCAGTCGCCACACTTACTGCTGCTGCATCTGTTCCATCTGCCAATGTAATCTGTTCCACACCAACGTTTGAAACGTAGATGTCCTCTGTGATGTACTGAGCCAATGGACCACTCTTACCTGTTGGAATCACATTGATGGTTGGAATCCCTTTTTTAGGATAAATACCACAACGCAGGGTACCGCCACAGTCAACGATTGCAAGTGCAATTTCTTCATCTGGAATAGAGGTCTTGAAACCATTGACCGCTTCCATACCTGTTAATTCTGCGATTTTATCGACAATAGCTGGCTTTTCACCGCCACCAGTGATATATATAAATTTATGTTTTTCATCTGTCGGAGTGATGACCAGAGGACCACCAAAACCACCGCTACCTTTTACAACTTTTATGCTTTTGTATGCCATAGGAATATCCTCTTTCTATCAAAGTGTCTTGCTGAGTGTGATACATTGTTGTTTGGAAACGTAAGCTGTTGTAAAGTCTGTGACCCAACCACCTACAAAGTTCATCACCAAACCAACCAAGAGATAACGAATCGCCAAGTCCATGGTATTCAAACCAAGAGCCTGAACACCTGAAGCAATCCCCATCCACACGAACAATTCACCTGGGTTGATGTGGGGGAAGACACCATTTGATGTATGACAGAATTGCATCTGTGCTGCAACAAATCCTGGCTTATAATATTCTGGCAAGAAACGTCCCATACTGATAGACATCGGGTTGCCCAAGATAAAGGCAGATACGAACGGCAAAATCATGTAACGACTGACTGGGTTTTTAGCAGAAGCCTGTGCCAGCTTATTGACCTTTTCTTCACCCAAGAGGGCAATCAAGGTATTCATAGCCACCAAGAGCATGAGAACAACAGGGACGATACCAGTCATCCAGCTAATAAAAGTTTCTCCGCCTAGCTTGAAAAGATTCATAAAGCCTTCGGCAAATTTTACAATATAGTCCATAATAAACTCCTTTGTTTTTTATTTTTTGAACTGTAATTTAAGACGAGTGGACAAGAGTTTCAATTGGTTGCCCACATTCAACACTGGTGCAAATTTGGGAACATCTTTATAATTTCCTGCCTCAATTCTAAGAAAGAGTTCCCTCGCATCTTCAATCGCAATTTGTAACAGCTTATTCTCCTTTCTAACGACTGGGTTATAAGTATCTAGATAATGGATATCTTGACCAATGTAGCTCGGCATAGACTTAAATCGTGCTACAACTGTCACTCCCTGCATTCGTTTAGCATCAAGTATCATGCCCTTCCTATCCACTGCAAACATGACAATGGTACCAGCCTTGATTTTTCCTGATCGACGTCCGATAGCCACACGACCTTTTTTTCGCAATTCAGAATAGGTTGTATTAAAATGTTTCAATTGTTTCAGGCCGAAGATGATTTGCAAGATATAGGCAACAATCACGACCGCCCCCAATATATAAATAGAATCCATTTTTTCCTCCTATTCCTCTACCTTACAAGGTCAGCATATCTGACCGCTGGTCAATTCCTAATCGCCCTTTGATATGCGACCGTTTGCCCATGCGGAAGGTATTGTCAAAAATATTAAATAGTAAATCTTGATTAAAATCATCCAATTCTGACGGAACAAAAATCAGGACAAAATCATGGACCGCAAGGCCTGTCTGACTGGATAAGTGCAAACTATCCTGAACAGGCACCACCAGTATAATCTGCTCCAGACTAGCATCTGTCAAATGTGGATAAGCATAGCCATTTTCAGAAATGGCGGGGTGAGCTGCTTCTTTTTCCTGCAGCTTATCTGCCACTTCCTGTCCAATAACCTGTTTGGCGACTAATTGTTCCAGCAAGGCTTGCCTGTTGTCCTCATAACTCTTGCCTTCATCAAATCGAGCCAGTTCCACCTGACAGTGCATCTGAATCTTACGACCTAGCACTGTACGTTCCAAGGCTTCCCGCTCTGCTTGGTTTTCCTTCGTAACCAAAGACAAGGATAAGAAGGGCTGGAAGAGTTCCTGGCTATACAAGAGATTATCTGTAAAGATGAGGTCATAGGTCCGATTTAGCTCCTCATACGGCGGATGATTGGCAAGGTCCAAGAAATCCAACTGCACTTCACTGTTGAAAATCTGGCGAATCTGATTGTCCACCAAGTAGCTGAAGGACTGACCCGACTGGGTGATGACAGCCACCTTGGCAATCAAGGGCTTGCTTTTACGGGCCAGCAACAATTCCATCCAGGCGGCCAATAGGACCACTTCCTTGTCTGATATGCTCAAACCTGTCCGTTCCATGACACGCTCTACAAAAAATTGAGAAACCACCTTGGAGAAGGAACTTTGAATCAGTTGTTCACGCAGGCTAATCTCCGTAAACTGCCACTTCATCACACTGCGATTGAGCATATAGACCAAGTGACGTTGCAGAATAAGAGCACTTTCTTCAATGTCCAAGCTAATTCCGAATTCTTGAACTGTTAATCCCAAGACTTCTTCGGCCATTGCCAGAATATCTGGTCGTCCAATCTCTGAAGCCAATAAGCCAATCTGCATAGGAAAGGTTAGAAAGGCTTTTTCTGCTCTGCTAATTTCTCTTCCTAAGAAGTAGGCCAGAATATCATAGAAGATAGACGGCAGGTCCAGCTTGTCTTGGCTGGTAAACCATGACAAGCCTTCTTCTCCGACTGCCTTCTCTTTTCGAAGAATGGTCAATTTCAGAGTAGACAAGAAGGTCCGCTCCACATCTAGGGGAAAGCGGTGGTTGTCCATAAAGTCTGCATAGGTCGCCAGCAACTCGTGGGGCAATTCCAACTCGTGCTCCAAATAATCCATGACTTCATAGAGATAGAGCAAGCGTTTGTTCAACTCTGTCCCGACAAGTTTTATCCCCACACCCGACTTGGACTCCAAATCAAGCTGGTAGGTCAACAAGACTTCCTTCATCCGATTGATATCGCGACTAAGGCTCCGCCTACTGATTCCCAGCTCTTCTGCAATCACATCGGCTGAAATAAAATCATCCGTTTCTAATAAGGTTTGGAAGAAAATTGCCTGCCGCTTATGAAAGGAATTCAAGTCTGTTGACAGTAGCAAATCCTCTGTCACCAAAATCTTGAAGGCTTCCTCGTCAAAAATGTGTAGGCTTAATTTTCCACCTTGTTCTTGAATGGAAAAGATATGGTCGTAGCTATACAAAAGCCCCTCTATCAATAACTTCAAGGAATGTCTAGATAGATTCAATCTCTCTTCCAAGCTATCGTAACTGACACTGGCATGAGATGACAAGTAATACAAGAAGGCTTTTTTGTTTAGCTCTAAACTCATTTCTCTTTCCTAACCTCTAGTTTTTCCGCCTGCCACGTTGGTGGTCACACCGGTAATGTAGCTGGCCCTGTCTGACAGGTAGTAGCAGACCAAGTCCGCCACCTCACTCAAACGACCGCTACGTCCCAGTGGAATAGTGCTGGTATTTCCATACCCTGCACGCAATTCTTCAACTGTTTTTCCACGTGTATAGGCTAATGCTTCTTCGTAAGCTAGAGTGCGAAGTCCAGTTGCTTCCATGATTCCCGGTGCAATTCCTACCACGCGAATACCGTGCTTGGCCAATTCCTTAGACCAAGACCGAGTCAGTGAATAAACCGCTCCTTTGGTAGCCGCATAGACACTTTGTCCCTCGCTACCCTCTAAACCTGCTTCTGAAGCCATGTTAATGATAACGCCTGAACCCTTGGTGGCCAAAACGCGAGCAACTTCTTGGGATACAAAGAACAAACCTTTGAAATTGATGCCTACCATCTTATCAAATTTAGCTTCGTCAAGTTCATACTGACTAGCTTCTTCTTTCGTATCGACCAACAAGCTTGGAATATTGATTCCCGCATTATTGACCAGACCATCAATGGTTCCAAAATGTTCCACAACTCTTGCAACTGCCTCTTTTACAGCCTGATGACTGGCTACGTTTGTTTCTATAAAGAGCAGTCGCTCGTGGGTCAAGTCTGAATCTCGGATATCCAAGTTGGCGACCTTGGCACCCTGTTCCAACAATCCTTCTACAATTGCTAGGCCGATACCTGAACTTCCACCCGTAACAACATACACCTTGTCATGAATATTCAACCAATCTGACATTATCATGTCCTCCCTTTGTTTTCTAACACCTACAGTATAAACTGAAAACGCTTCAAAGTTAAGGACAGGATTTTCCAGACCGATAAAAAATAGTGTCTAGAAGTTCTTCCACTTCTAGTATAGTAAAAATTTAGCCCTTACTAAATAGTTTCTGAAAAATGCTACCATTATGATTTCGAGGCAAACGAAAAACAGCCCCGAAGGACTGTCTCTATATAGCTATTTCTGCTACTGCTTACAAACGTGCGTTCAATTCTGCACCCAGTTCTTCAAATCCTGGTTTGCCGAGTAGGGCAAACATATTTTTCTTGTAGGCTTCTACACCTGGTTGGTCAAATGGATTGACACCGTTGAGGTAGCCTGACAAGGCAATGGCCAACTCAAAGAAGTAGATGGTATAGCCAAGTGTGAACTCGTCTTGTTGCGGAAGAGTGACAAACATATTTGGCACGCCACCGTCCGTGTGGGCAAGGAGAACACCGTCTGTCGCCTTCTTGTTGACAAAGTCAACGTCCTTACCTTGAAGGTAGCCAAGTCCGTCCAAATCTTCTGCCATTTCTGGAATCAAGATATTTTTGCGTGGCTTGTCAACACGGATAACTGTTTCAAAGAGGTTGCGGTAGCCTTCTTGGATAAATTGACCAAGTGAGTGCAAGTCCGTTGAGAAGTTAGCAGATGTTGGGTAAATGCCTTTTTGGTCCTTGCCTTCAGACTCACCTGCCAACTGTTTCCACCATTCGCTGAAGTATTGAAGTGATGGCTCATAGTTGGCCAAAATTTCTGTTACGTAGCCTTTTCTGTAAAGGATGTTACGAACAACAGCATACTGGTAGGCAGCATTTTCAGCAATCTTGTCAGAGGAGTAGTCCTTACGAGCTGCATTGGCACCGTTCATCAAAGCAGTGATGTCTGCACCTGCTACGGCGATTGGCAAAAGACCAACGGCTGTCAAGACTGAGAAACGTCCACCCACATCATCTGGGACAACAAAGGTTTCCCAACCGTTTGCATCAGCTTCCACTTTTACTGCACCACGTGCCTTATCAGTCGTCGCATAGATACGTTTGTTGGCTTCTTCTTGGCCATATTTCTTAACAAGCAATTCCTTGAAGACGCGGAAGGCAATGGCTGGCTCCGTTGTTGTACCTGATTTAGAAATCACATTGACAGAAAATTCCTTGTCTGCCACATAGTCAACCAAGTCTGCCAAGTAGCTAGATGAGATTGAGTTTCCAGCGTACAAGATTTGTGGAGCCTTGCGTTCTTCCTTGGTCTGCAAGTTCACAAATGATGTGTTCAAGAAGTCAATAGCAGCTTTAGCACCAAGGTAGGAACCACCGATACCGATGACCACCAAGACATCGCTGTCTGCTTGAATTTTGGCCGCAGCTTGCTTGATACGGGCAAATTCTTCCTTGTCATAGTTTTCTGGCAAATCAAGCCAACCGAGCATTTCAGCTCCTGCACCAGTTCCCTTGCGTAAATCAGCATCGAGAGCTGTGACCTGGCTTTGTAAAAAATCAATTTCTTGTGGAGCAACGAATTGTCCCAAGACTTTTGAATAATCGAATGTAATATGTGTCATGTTATTCCTCCATTTATGTACCCTAATATGATAACGCTTTATCATATTTTTTTCAAGAAATTTATCAATTTTCATTTATTTTCATGAAATGTTTTATGACAGCTTATTCCTTTACTCGACAAACATAGACTTGTTGGTTTAAAACATAAATATTCTGAGCTCGCTGAAGAGCTCCCCAGACAAATGTTTCTTGTTGCTGGTCATCCCCAGTAAAACGAAGTCCCATCAGTATATTTCTTCGATAGAGATTTCCCCAGACCTTTGTATAAAATAGATGGCGTGCATTCGATGCCTGCATTTCATTCGCAATTGTGGAGAGTGACTTACGTGCTAATCTATATGGAGGATAGGGGAGGAATTGAAAACGACCACTTCTAAATCTAGCAAATGCACCTACTAACACATCCGACTCGGTTGACTCTGCTAATTTATATAGAACGGCAATACCTTCATCAAAAACAAAATCACCCTCTTCAACAAAAAGAATATATGGTCTACTTGCTGCCCGTAATCCCCTCTCTCTAGCTTGGTTTAATGATGTGGCAGCCTGGTAGTGATACTGAATACGACTGTCTCGCTGAGAAAAAGTTTGACAAATTGTCGAAGATTGATCATCGGAGTTTGCATCAACTAATATAATTTCTATATTATGAAAAGCCTGGTTAACAAGAGCTGATAGGGTGTGACCTAATGTTTCCTCTTGGTTCCGAAAAGCTACAATGACACTGACACCACCGTACGCTTTCATTACTTCCTTATAATTATTTCTCCAAAGAGAAATAATCTCACCTACAGGAGATTCCCAATTTTTATCCCATTTTATCCAAGGCTTAATATGAGCAGAATTGTAATGGAATATTGCTACTTCTTCAATCGGTAAACGATTTTGTCGCATAGCCTCAGCAGTATAGTTATATCGTAATGGTACCTCTACGATTTTACCCTTCAGAGCAATATTTATAACATCTTGGTCCTGAAACTGAATCTGTCCCGTCAAACGCTCTGTTTCTGCGAAAAGTAGATTTGTGATATTATCTCGTCTCATTGCTTCTAGGTTCATCAATAAGACACCTGCATTCACATAAAGTTCATCTAATTCAAAGCCAATACTCTTCTTGTAGGCCGCATAATGTCGAATAATATCCAATTCTGATACCCCAGCTAAGTAGGCATCTGAAAGATCTGTTTCCCAAAATTCTGTCAGATCTCCCGCAATTAGTAAGTCACTATCCAAATAGAGTACCTTATCCCAGTCAGATAGTAATTCTGGTAAAAAGTACCTAAAATAAGTTTCCAATGTGATATGGTGCATTGTCATTGGAAGTTTCTCAACCTTGCCTCTATCTAGCTCAGTATAAAGTCTTAGTTCTTCGATTGGAAGACGATTTAACTTTTTCCTAGATACATCTGATAAATCAGATGAAAGAATGGCTACTTTTACCGTGGAATGATAAGTACAAATGGCTTCAATAGTGGTAATAACATAGTCAATGTGTGAATCAGTTACACAGAAGGCTACTTTCATAAAGGATTCCTAATTTCTATTTAATCTCCACCTCATTTTACTATAATACCATTCCTTTAACAAGTCCTTTATGGTAACAGTCTTTTCTAATAGAGAGACTCTTCAAGCGATAATCCTCCAAATTCTCTCCCGACTGGGTTACTGTAATCCATTTCGGGAAAATCTTCGATAGTAGGTAAAGCGGAATGAGGGCAGGATACCAAATGAACATGACTTCAAAGATGAACCGGTCGTTGTTGCCTCTTGAAATGTAACGTTGGCGGTATTCTTCTTTGAGCGAAGGGTGGGGAATATAGATATGAAATGGTACACCACCGCGTATAGACATGGCCAGCAACATTCTCATCAGAAAATTCAGTGCTACTAGGACTGTCTTTCCTTGTCTATGAAGAGTGTAGGCCTTATTGACATAGATTGTTTTATAGCGTTTATCCTTCAGTGGACGTTTGGTGGATTTTCGCTCCTCTTTCGTTAAATGACGAACACTGCTATTATCGTACTTAATGTCGGACATTTCTAAGTCCACAACATCTGTATATTTCTTAGCAAGTGTCGTTTTTCCCATACCTGGAAAGGCAAATAAAAACATAGGCTTTCCTCCTTATTCCTCAGTAGAATAGCAGAGCATCCAAAAAGTTTTCTTAAGCCACCCCTATCTTGCCCCTATTTCTAAAAATAAGATAAGAAAAAACCTCTGAAAGCCTGATTTCAAAGGAGTTTTAGATTATACGCAAAAAGAGCACACACTCGACCTCGCTTAGGGCTGCTGGATTCCTCCCCTGACCCGCTTCACGCACGAATGTTGCTCCGTTTATTATTATAACACAATTTGGCCAGAGTGCAAGTGGGGACCTAACAAGATGGATTGTCTGCATGGTCCTCTTGGGCTTTCATGATAAGCTTAGCAGCCTTCTGACTTTCTCTGCGTTGTCTGAAAAAATCTTGCATGATATTGGCACATTCCGCTTCTAAAATACCTGTTTCTACCTTGACACGATGGTTGAGCCGCTCATCTGTCAGAATGTCATAGAGACTCCCTGCAGCTCCAAACTTTTTGTTGGTTGCTCCATAGATGACCTGCGGAATGCGTGCTAGGCCAATAGCTCCGCTACACATCACACAAGGTTCAATCGTCACAAAAAGGGTCGAATCGAGCAAGCGCCAATTCCCCTCAACATTGTTAGCCTCTTGGATTGCCATAACCTCAGCGTGCATGATTGCCTGATTGAGTTCCTCACGTGCATTATGCCCTCTGCCAATAATCTGGCCATCCTTGACAATCACACAACCAATTGGAATTTCATCCTTTTCTAGCGACTTTCTAGCTTCCTGCAATGCTTGAGTCATAAAATATTCTTTTTCTTCATGTGTATAGTTCATAAGTCTATTATAGCACAGCCCTGATAACAGTTCAAAATCACTTCTTTATTCTCTACTATCAAAATTAATCTAACACTACTTCTTCCTTGTCACACATTTCTTTCAAAATGCTGCCCTTCTATCACCTTAAAAATATAAAAATACCTCCTCAGTCGAGAAGGTAGGGGGAGCAATATTTATTTTTGCATATATTAATATATTACATTGTCGATATTGTCAAGAAAATTTTTAAAAAAAATGTCAAAAACAGCATCGAAAGGCTGTCTCTGACATTTTCTATTACAATTCGCCAACTAATTTCACAACATTTTCTACTGTGAAGCCGTAGTTGTCAATAACTGTTTGGGCTGGAGCTGAGGCACCGAATGTGTCGATACCAAGGACTTTACCGTCAAGACCGACATACTTGTACCAACCTTGAGTTGCACCCATTTCAATTGCCAAGCGACGACGGATGGCATTTGGAAGGATTTCTTCCTTGTAGGCAGCATCTTGGGCATCGAAGAGTTCAGTTGATGGCACAGAAACCACACGAACCTTAGTGCCTGCCGCTTCTAGTTCTTTAGCAGCTTTGACTGCCAAGTTCACTTCTGAACCAGATGCTAGAAGGATAGTATCAAAGCCTTCTGCTTCGTAAACCACATAGGCACCTTTTGCAACCTTGTCAAAGTCTGTTCCTTCTTCAACTGTCAAGTTTTGACGAGTGAGAACAAGGGCTGATGGTGTAGACTTGCTGGTCAATGACAAGTACCAAGCTGCCTGTGTTTCACGCGCATCTGCTGGACGGAAGACATTGAGGTTTGGCATAGCACGAAGTCCTGCCAAGTGCTCAATCGGCTCGTGAGTTGGACCATCTTCACCGACTGCGATTGAGTCATGAGTGAAGACATAAGTCACTGGAAGTCCTTGAAGAGCTGACAAACGAACTGCTGCTTTGACATAGTCTGAGAAGACGAAGAAGGTACCACCATAGACACGAAGTCCGCCGTGGGCTGCCATACCGTTCAAGATAGTACCCATTGCAAATTCACGCACACCAAACTGGATATTGCGGTTGAGTGGATTTACTGAATCTTGCAAACCATCTTCCTTGATATAGGTCATGTTTGAGTGAGCCAAGTCAGCTGAACCACCGAGGAAGGTTGGCAAGACTTTAGCCGCTGCGTTGAGGGCATCTTGTGATGAGTTACGAGTTGCTTGTGAGAAGCCATTTTCGTAAACCGGGAAGTCTTCTGGCTTGATTTCAACTACGTCACGACCTTCCAAGATAGCTGTTACTTCAGCTGCTAATTCTGGATGAGCTACTTTGTAGTCTTCAACTAATTTCACCCAAGCATCGTAAGCTGCTGCACCGCGGTCTGCTACATTAGCTTTAAAGTCCGCATAGACTTCAGCTGGAATTTCAAATGGACCATAGTTCCAATCAAGCGCCTTACGAGTTGCTTCTGTTTCTTCTGCACCAAGTGGAGCACCGTGAACGGCATTTGTACCTTGTTTGTTTGGTGAACCATGACCGATAACAGTCTTGATTTCGATAAGAGATGGCTTACCAGCTGCTTTTGCCTTTTCAATAGCAGCAAAGATGGCATCTACATCTGTACCGTCTGTTACGAGGTCTGTATGCCAGCCATAAGCATTGTAACGGGCACGTACATCTTCTGTGAAGGAGTCTTTTGTTTCACCATCCAAGTTGATGTCATTTGAATCGTAAAGAACGATGAGTTTTTCTAATTTTTGAAGACCTGCGTAAGAAGCCGCTTCTGCAGAAACACCTTCCATCAAGTCGCCATCACCACAGATTACGTAAGTATAGTGGTCAAAGATTGGGAAACCATCACGGTTGTACTTAGCTGCAAGGAAACGCTCTGCTTGCGCAAAACCTGTCGCAGTTGAGATACCTTGTCCAAGAGGACCTGTTGTTGCATCTACACCTGCTGTGTGACCAAATTCTGGGTGACCTGGTGTTTTTGAACCCCATTGACGGAAGTTCTTGATTTCATCCATAGTGACATCTTCAAATCCTGACAAATGAAGAAGTCCGTAGAGGAGCATTGACCCATGACCTGCTGATAAGATAAAGCGGTCACGGTTCACCCAGTTTGGCTGAGCTGGGTTGATACGAAGTTCTTTAGTAAAAAGGCTGTAGGCCATTGGAGCCGCACCCATGACGACACCTGGGTGACCTGATTTTGATTTTTCGATGGCATCAATACCAAGGAAACGAATCGCATTGACTGAAAGATTTGACATGTTTTTCTCCTTTTTTAAAGTCATGAATTTATTATACCATAAAGCGTTTTCTATGTCTGTTTGAAATGAAGCGAGAAATAAATTGTCCGTAGAAAAGAGGCAGGACTTTCGTCCCGCCCTTGGAGTGAACAGTAGTAATTCGCACATTTAATACTTTATCAGAGTTTATAGTACCTCTCCTCGTCTCTATGGAGCAAGAGAGTTCTAAATCTTATAACAAAGCCTTAAATTGAATATTTGAGTCTTCTAAGAAGCAATCATCAAAGCCACGTGGGTGGTGATATTCAATACGGTCCTTGTCCATCGGATAAGTATACTTGCCACCAACTTCCCAGATGAATGGATGGAAATCATATTGCAAGCGTTCCTTACGCATTTTCCAGAGCTGCAAGATTTCATCTGTTGACGCCATGAAGTTAGACCAGATGTCATAGTGAACAGGGATGATTACCTTAGCACGCAAGTTTTCTGCCATACGGAGAAGGTCGATTGAGGTCATCTTGTCTTGGATACCGATTGGGTTATCACCGTAGTTGTTGATAGCAACGTCGATGTTGAAGTCACGACCGTGTTTTGCAAAGTAGTTTGAGAAGTGGGAGTCTGCACCGTGGTAGATGGTTCCGCCAGGTGTTTCAAAGACATAGTTGACTGCCTTGCGAGCCATGAGTTCATCTGTCACAGGAAGTCCTGCTAATTTACCACCATTTTCGTCATAACCTTCGATGGGAAGTGTCACCAAGCAAGTACGGTCGAAGGACTCAACTGCGTGGACCTTGATGTCTTTGAATTCAAAGCTATCACCTGGTGCGATGCGGATAATACGGTCAGCAGGCACACCCCATTTTTCCCAGATGTCGCCACTTTCAACTGGACCGACAAATTTGACGTGGTCCAACTTTGGATTGTTGATGATGGCAGCGGCTGTGCTGATGTCCATGTGGTCACTGTGGACGTGCGATACTAGGTAGTAGTCCAATTCATTGATGGCAAATGGGTCGATAACCATTGGCTGCACACGCAAGTTTGGTTGCAATTTGCGCACACCTGCCATGTTAGCCATCTGGTGTCCCCAAACCATATCTTTCACTTTTTTAGTGGATTTTCCACGTGATGACCAGAGGTCCATGACCACGTTCGCACCACCTGGTGTTTTAATCCAGACACCGCAGTTGCCAAGCCACCACATAGCAAAGTTGCCTTCTGGCACTACTTCTTCTTCAATTTCTTCATTGAGCCAAGTTCCCCATTCTGGGAAGGTTGAAAGAATCCAGGATTCTCTTGTAATATCTTGAACTTTAGCCATTTTCCATTCCTCCTATAAGGTACGTTTCTATGCTTCTAGTATATGCTCCAAAGGCAACAAAAAAAAGACCAAATAAAACACAGGCTTGTGTTCACACTTGGACTTTACCCTAATACAGATCTGTTTCAATATCTTGACTGGATAAATTGGTTAATAATTCATTGGTAATCAGTTTTTGTAGCCGTTGTTTGAGTTCTCGAGCGGCCCTTCCGTCTGCGATATATCCCGACAAAAGCTTGTCTAGTTCTACTGCAAAAACTTGTTTTTCATCTGCCAAACTACGATATTTTGCAAAATGAGTCATGTTTAGCACATCATCAAAATCTAAAATGGGGTGAACCTGAACCAAAGGGAAATCCGTTTCCAACCCATCGCTGGTTGTAATCAAGAAATCAACCTCTAGTAAGTCTTCGACACTCTTGAATTGTTCAGTGGTAAAGACGGCGCCAATCTTCTTATCTGGCAAGTGATGCTGGCATTGTTTATAAAGTAAGCGTTGGACTGACACCCCTTCATCACAGATTAAATAGACAATCTGTGTCTGTGCCTTGCGCGTCCCACTACGTCGAATAGCACCTCCTAGATGAATCGTCAAATAGGCAATATCTCCATCGGATAAATCAATCTGCCACTCCTCCTCCAAAATCTTTCCAGAAACCCGTGTCATAGCAAACAGGGTGCCGTATTTATCTTGGATTTGTTGGACCATTGGATTTTTAGATAGGATGCCGTAGGTTTTTCTGAACAACAGAGCCTTGCAATGTGCCAAGAGATGTTTGGCTAATTCATCTGGATTTTCCAATTCAAATGGTGAATGTATCTCAAAATGATGAATAAATCGCTCTACCACACGCTTCAAGTCAATGAAATCTTGGCTGAATACATGAACATCGCTATCCTTTCGATAGGATAGAAGTAGAATGGCAATCAGGGAGATTTCTATTTCATCCAATTTCAAATCAAAGGTTTGCAACAAGGCATCTTTCAATTCCTGAGCAACTCGGTACTCTATACGCTCTCGAACTTGTTCAAATTCTTTGAGAATGGCTCGTTCTTCCAAGTCATCCAGCTCCATATTGCGATAGCTAAGGAGCAAAAAAGGCAATACTTTGAGCATAAACTCGATCTCGTAACGATTGATTTTCTTGCCTAGTTTCTTTTCTAACTGCGATACTTGTCCCTGTAAAAATTGTGCCATTTCTTCTGAGAAGAGCAACTGACACCCTACCAACTCAAACAACTTATCTTCTAGAACCTGCAAAAAACCTTTATTGGCGTCCAAGAAGATGGTATAGAGAAGCGAGTGGACATATTGGATTTTATTTAAAGGGTGACAAACCAGACTATAGCCCTGACTCTTAGATACATAGAGGGTCATCTTGTATTGTTCTTGAGCCAACTGGGTTCGAATTTCATTCAAATCATTTAAGACCGTATTACGAGAGACTTCTGTCAACTCCATCAGCCGTTCAATGGTCACTCTTTCTGGTGTGATACAGATATATACCAACATCAGCTGAATGCGCTCAGGCATGCTCATGACGTAGGTGTACGAATCAATGGAATCGAGAAGATCTCGACAGGCTAGTTTTTGCGCTTCGGTAAGTCGAATACCGATGCGAGGTAAGCTTTCAATACTCTCTACAGTTGTTGGTAAGGCATCATTGATTTTTTCTAGATGGTAATAGATTTTTCGACGTGATTGTTGCAAGCCCTTGGAAATAGCCATGATTGTCTCAGGTTCCTGCAGACCAATCAGGTACCTCAGTAGAGCGCAACTACTCTTATCTAATAACAAGATTCTCCTCCTCTTTCCCCCGTCCCATTACTATCTTAACATAATTACCTTAGATATTCTAATAATTATTAAAATTCATCCGATTATTACTTGTTTTATTTTGCATAAATATTTGTAGTTAGAATTAATAGATGCTTTTAATAATTTCTACTCGGGTAATCAGTTCTCCGTGCATGTTATCTATCCGAAGGGCAACATTTTTCAAATATACACAGGCACCAATAGCAATGGTTTTCTCCTCTTCATTGAGTTTTCGTGTCACAAAATCTCTCAAAGTCTCGCTACCTTCACTTGGAATTTTTACTCGTGCGATGATATTAGCCACTTTTACTTTCTGGCTGGCACGCATGATAATATTATTGGAATCATCAAACTGAGTGAAGAGGTATTTTCGCACTGCAAATAGGATGGCAACCGAAATAATTCCAATCAAGTAATCACTACTAGAACCATGCTCTACAATCAGTTGGCGAGCAATGGCAACCAGGAGCACCTCAATCACGGTGCTAGGTGACTGTTTGCAAAGCATTTTGATAAATTCGACTCCAACCGCCAAGGTCATTGCACGACTCAGAAAATTTTGAATAAACGTATCCGCTTGAATATCACCAGCTAATGAGCTGAGCAGGTCTGCAAAGAGAAGCGTTGATAAGGCTAAAAGGGCTAAGCCAAGTATGGCAGATAAAATCAATTCTAAATAGTAGGCTGTCTCTGTCAGACTATCCTGTAAAAATTTCCTCATCTTTCTCCTCATCAAAAGGGAAAAAGCAGTTCTCCCTTTTGGGGAGTCTGCTACTTTTCCCTACTGTTTTTTTCACACAAGAATTTAATGTTCGTCACCCTTTTGTCCATAGTAGGCATTAGGACCATGTTTACGGAGGTAATGCTTGTCCATGATATAGCTTGGTGCTGGCTCCACCCGTGGATTAATCTGCTCTGTGTAGCGGTTCATCCGAGCCACTTCCTCAAGGACAACGCTATGGTAAACTGCCTGAGCAGGATCCTTGCCCCAGGTAAATGGTCCATGGTTACGGACAACAATTCCTGGAACGGCAACTGGGTCAATGCCTCGACGCTCGAATTCCTCGATGATAACTGCTCCTGTTTCTTTTTCATAGGCCGAGTTTACTTCCTCAGCCGTCAAGGAACGGGCACATGGTACCGGACCGTAGAAATAGTCCGCATGAGTTGTCCCATAAAATGGAATGTCACGACCTGCCTGAGCCCAACCCACTGCTTCTGTCGAATGCGTATGAACGACAGCATGGACATTTGGCCAAGCCTTGTAGAGGGCAACGTGGGTCGCCAAATCAGACGACGGATTGAGGTCTCCTTCCACCACATTTCCGTCCAAATCGGTCACCACCATGTTTTCTGGGGACAATTTTTCATAGTCCACACCAGAGGGCTTGATGACGATGCGACCAAGTTCACGGCAGACTTCTGATACGTTGCCCCAGGTAAATTTGACGAGCCCATGAGCAGGTAGGGCGATGTTGGCTTCATAAACCCGTTGACGCATTTCCTGTAAATCTTTTCGCATTAGTTCAACCCCGCTTTCTCAATCAATGGATAGAGGAAATCTTGTGCCTCCTTGATAGCAGCTCGTGTTTCCTCAACCGTTTCGCAGTTTTCTGACCACATCTCAATCAAGAATGGACCTTGGTAGTTGGTCTTTTTCAAGACTGCAAACATATTGTCCCAGTCCACACAGCCCTGACCGAACGGGACATCACGGAATTGACCTTTAGAATTTTCGGTTACCGCATAGGTATCTTTGAGGTGAAGGGCTACGATGGAACGGTGTCCCAGATAAAATTCGCTGTAAATGTCATTGTGCCAAGCAGACACGTTTCCAGTATCTGGATAAACAAAGAGATATGGTGAGTCAATTTCTTTTTCAACAGCTAGGTATTTTTCAATAGAGTTGATAAATGGATCATCCATAATCTCAATAGCCAACATGACCTGAGCTTGTTCAGCCCAGTCGCAGGCCTTACGAAGATTCTTGATAAAACGCTCTCTGGTTTCAGGCGATTTTTCTTCATAGTAGACGTCGTAGCCAGCCAACTGGATGACCCGAACGCCCAAATCCTGAGCCAGTTCGATACACTGTTTCATGGTTTCTAAGGACTTAGCTTCAAGAGCAGGATCATTGGAACCTAGTGGGTAGCGACGGTGACCAGAGAAGCAAATGGTCGGAATACGGATACCTGTTTCATAGATAGCCTTGACCAGCTCCAAACGCTCTTCCTTGGTCCACTCCAAACGAGCCAAACGTGCATCGCTCTCATCCACCGACATTTCCACAAAGTCGAAACCTAATTCTTTGGCAAACTCCAAGCGTTCCTTCCATGTGAAGTGCTTGGGTGTTGCCTTTTCATATATTCCGATTGGTCGTGCCATAGGCTTTACCCCCAGATACGACGGATTTCGTCTTTAAATTCACGCGCCGCAGCTGCTGGATCTGCCGCTTCTGTAATACCGCGACCTGCGATAAAGGTGAAGACATCTACTCCCTCAAAGAGTTTAAGGGTATCAACGTCCAAACCACCTGTCACAGAAACACGGAAGCCCATATCAACCAATTTTTTCACTTTATTGAGGTCTTTTTCGCCCCAAGTTTCGCCAGCAAGGAGGGCATCACGAGATTGGTGGTAAATCGCTTGGGAAATACCTGCGTCCAACCAGAGTTGAGCCTGTTCATAAGTCCAGTCACCATAGAGTTCGATTTGGATTTCACCCTTGTCACCACGCACTTCCTTGATAGCCTTCAAAGCAGCTTCCATAGTTGGAATAGTGGCAGAACAGATACAAGTCATCCAGTCCGCACCACGAACGGCATTGTTTTTGGCAACCGTACCACCCGCATCCGCACACTTGGTATCTGCAACGATAATTTTGTCTGGGAAGAGGCTACGTAGCACTTCTACCAATTCGCTACCAACTTGAAGCAAACAAACGGTACCTGCCTCGATAACATCCACTTCATGACCAACGGAGACAGCTGCTTTAATCGCTCCCTGCAAGTCTGAATGGTCAAGGGCAACTTGTAAATTTGGAATATGTTTCATGTTTTTTCTCCTAACTTTCTAAATCTAAACCTTCTAGGTAAGGACTGTTTTTGGACTCTTCTACCATTGCCAAGACTTCCTCAGGAGTTTGACAAGCAATCAAACGCTCAATCGAATTTTCCAATTCAAAGAGAGCAATAATTTGTGGAATAGCTACAGATGTATGAATCTTTGGATCGGTAGCTGCAAGAGTGAGCAGAACAGACACTTCTTTCCCATCTGAGAAGACGACTGGTTTTGTCAAGGTAATCAAAGCAAAGGAATCCTTCAAGACGCCAACACCTGCTTGGGCGTGAGGCATAGCCATACCAGGCATGAGAACATAGTAGGGACCATATTCTTCGGTAGAGGCAATGATGGCATCATAGTATTCTTCTGTCGCAGCACCACTTTCAATCAGCGGTTCAACAGCCTTGTGAACAGCTTCCTGCCAGGTTTCCGCTGTCAATCCCAAGCGAATGGAATTATTTTCTGTAAATGATTTTTGTAAATTCATAGTTTTTCCCTTCTACACGCTATATGAAAGGGGGAGGGAAACTCCCTACCCCTAACGGCTATTTATAGCACTGCTTGTAATTTTGTTTTGATTTCGTTGTCGTCCATGAGGTTGTCAAGACCAACCAAGTGACCTTTCGTGCGACCTTCCAACTCAGAAATCAAGTGGTTAGAGGCTACGACAATATCATATCCTGCCGCCAAACCTTTTGCTTCACCAACTGAGCAGGAAGCTGATTGAAAATCTGTTACGCCGAGTTGACGAAGGGCATTTTCTACCTTCATCTTGATGACCATAGATGAGCCCATGCCATTTCCGCAGGCTGTTAAAACTTTAACCATAATTTCACTCCTATTTTATTTTTAATACATTATGTTCTGATTTTACAGACCAAGGATACTATTCTGCTTGTGCCTCGCCACGATAGTATGCTTCCTTATCTTTTGCTTTCGCAAATTGAAGTTGCGGAATAGCCAATAAGAAGAGGCAGACAAGGACATAACCAGCAATACCGAGGTACTTAAATGCAAATCCAAATGGTAACCATGGCACTTCGAAGTCAATGTTTCCGTGGTAACCACCGCTCAATTCAAGCAAGCCAACGCAGACTGCACCAAGAGCAACTTGAAGGACACCTGAGATGAAGGAAAGGATAGCTGCGGCTTTCCAACCACCACGTTTGTCAGCGTACACTGCGATAGCTGCGTTATCAAAGAATACAGGTACGAAACCAGTGATGATGAGGATTGGACTCTTGAAGACAATCAAGAGAACGATTGTAATCAACTGACCGATTAAACCGAAAGCAAAACCTGAAAGAACTGCGTTAGATGAACCAAAGCCGTAAGAAGCTGCAACGTCTACCGCTGGGAATGAACCTGGAAGCAATTTGCTTGAGATACCTTGGAAGGCATTTGTCAATTCTGCTACGAACATGCGGACACCTTGCATCAAAATGAAAAGATATACTGAGAAGGTGAAGGCTGTTTGAATCACATACATAAAGAAGGCTTGTTTAGCTGGGTTGTATGGAGCACCTGAAGTGATAACTTCTGGATTTGCCATAATTTCTGGACCCAAGATGAACAAAATCACACCGAAGAACACAAGCATCAAGGTTGCTGAAGCAACAACTGTATCGTGGAAGATGTTGAGGAAGCTAGGTAGCTTCAAGTTGTCCAAGTTTTCTTCTTTTTTACCAAGTTTTGGTGCGATCTTATCGACAAACCAGATAGCGAATTGTTGTTGGTGACCGATGGCAAATCCACCGCCGCCTGTTAATCGTTGCGTTGCTTCAACTGTCATATTTGAGCTGACTGCCCAGTAAATACCACAGATGATACCGATCGCTGCTGTACCGAATTGGTTACGAAGAGCTGGGATGAGGAAGAGTACCATCAATGAGACTGTTGCTGCTTGTTGTACCATGATGTGTCCAGTGATGAACAGAGTACGTACTTTGGTAACCTTACGTAGTGCCACCAAGAGGATGTTGACACCGAAACCAATCAAGAGTGCTGTGGTAGCTGCTGATACGAAATCAGGGAACTCCTCAGCAATTTTCCCATTTGCTGCTGCAAGACCGAAGTAAGGGTCAATAACTGCCGCATCAATTTGGAACTTATAGTTCAAAGCCGCCAAAATCGGACGGAAGGTTGTTACCAAACCACCGGCTGCTACGTTCAAAATCATGTAGCCGACTGTCGCTTTGATAAACCCTGCAAAAACATCATGAGGCTTTTTCTTAAGAAGGGCATAGCCCACCAATACTAAAAGACCTACGAAGAAGGCTGGATTCTGCAGGATATTCTGTGAGAACCAGTTTAATGGGGTTTGAAGGAAATCCATTTTTCATTCTCCTTTTTTGAAATGATTTTTATGGTTTTATTATAAGTTATGTAAGCGGAAACAAAAAGACCAAATAAAGCACAGGCTTGTGTTCACTATTGGACTATTTCCGAACTTTAATAGCTGATTTAATCAGAATTCCTCCCTATAGTTCACCAGCCCATTTATTCTAATAATCAATAAATAGACGTTATTTTATCTAAAAAATTAGAAGAACTTCAAAAAAACATAAAAGAAGAGGTTGGTTTAAAACCAACCTCTTCTAGAGGGAAGTGATACTCTCAATCCTTGTATTTATAAGAGATTTACAAGGTTTTGAGTAGTGCTCCTCTGGAGAGCCAAATATTATTATTCTTCCGATTTTTTCTTTCTTCCTTGCGCAGCAACTGTCAATCCAAGTCCAGCAAGTCCGAGACCTAGAAGTGCCAAATCGCTTTGTCGGTCACCCGTAATCGGCAGACTCACCTTGCTTGCAGCACTTGTCGCTTGTCCAGATGCTTGAGCAGTAGTAGAAAGACTCGGTTTTTCAGCCTCTTTCTTAGCCTCCATACTGCCTTTCACAACAATACGTGTTTCGCTATCAACAACTGTTTCTGATAACAAATTAGTAGCAACTACCTTACCATCAATCAAGACATCCTGATAAACCAGAACTTTCTTACCAGTTTTGCCTTCTTGAAGGACATGAGATTGATCGGTAGAGAGACTTGCATCATAGCGAACTTCCTCTGCAATCGGAAGGACAGATTCTTCTGTACGTTCTTTCGTAGTAAAGTCTAGGGTTGGTTTTTCTTCAGCAGTAGGTGCTGTATCTGGAACTTCTGTGATGATATAAGGCAAACGAATCACTGTTGCAGTCAAAGGTGCAAGAACAACTGCATCATCTGTCAATGTCACACCTACCAAATCAGTCAGCGCTGCTATTCCAGCCCGCTTGCCATCGACCAGCACTTGACCCTTCAGCAAGTCTTTGTAACTATCTGAAAGAACAAAGCTGCGCTCCTTGCTGTCTGCGTTGACAAAGATAGCATAGCGGTCCCCATTGCTTGCAATGGTTTGATAGGCAATGACCACATCATTTTTGGCAATACCATTTTGACCTGGAATTGAAATCAAGCTAACCTTCTGTTCAACTTCTTCTTTTGTTCCCAAACGGAAGGCATCTGTAGATTTGCGCAAGGCAATCAATCCTTTTGTAAAGGCCTGAGTACGGGTATTCTCTGGATAGAGCGCCTCATCTGTCGCTTTGGTCCAGTCAAACTTGTTGACTGCATCAGATGAATCGTAAGAATCATGAATGTAGTATGGATAGTCAAATGGCGTTCCATCTGCATTGGTCAACAAATGCGCCTTGTTTGGTACCTTGTCCTCTGTAACCGGCTCCTTATAATTAGGATGACGGAACTGTTTGGTCCGTCCATACTCCTGACCAGAATGGATAAACGGTGTCCCTTGAGCAGTCAAGACTAGCAAATTACCCAAGCGTTGACGTTGGTGAATTTCAGTATAGTTTTCAGCGATTGATGGATCCTTCTTGATGGACTGAGCGATAATATCAAAGAGGGTCAAGTTATCATGCGCAGCAATATACTGGATCACATCGCCTGGATCATCTGCCAAGAAGTTGCCTGGTTGTGCCTTGATGTTATTGAAGACAGACTCAACACTCTTAGCACCGCCTGTGATAAAGGCTGGCTGACCTTCGTTTGGATAACCAGATTTAAGTGTATTACGAATGTCATCTGAGAATACCGCAACCGTATCTGTTGAACTCATCCAGTCTTGGTCTGCTGGCTGAACAGGCTGATTGGCATCGCCTGTAAAGGTTCGCCATCCTTCACCAAGCATAATAATGTTTGGATTAAGTTTTTGAGCCTCAGTAAAGGCCAGCTCAATTGCTTCGGCATCATGGTCCCCCATCATATCGAAACGGAAACCATCTACCTTAAACTCGTCCACAATATACTTGATGGAATCAACTAAGACACGACGGCTCATGTAGTGAGTGGTTCCCAGACGACCACCACCAAAGCTTGATTTAGCCGTACCATCTGCCTCCATGAAGTGATAATAGTTTGGCTCTAAATCTTCAAATAAGAAGGTCTTAGAAGTGTGATTATACACCACATCCAAAATCACACCCATGCCTTGTTTGTGAATTTCATTGACCAGGTTTTTGAACTCTTCGATGCGTTTCATTGGATCTGTCGGATCTGTAGAATACATACCTGTAAAGGCAAAGTAGCTCTGTGGATCATAGCCCCAGTTGTAGTTGCTGTTGCTTGATGCGTACTCGCTCATCCGCTCTGCATTTTTCAATTCATTGACAAAATAGTAGCTCATAACTGGGAGCAGTTGAATATGGGTCACACCCAAGTCTTTAAGGTAGCTGAGACGCTCTGCAAAAGCCGCAAAGGTGCCGAACTGAGCTGTCAATTCATCGGAAATAGCAGGATCTGATGTGAAGTCACGAACATGTGCTTCATAGATAATCGCATCTTCACGCTGATTGAAGTTAGGAATTGCGGCATAGTCCAAATCGCTTGGACCAACTTCTGATGGATCCACAATCGCAGCTTTTGCAATACGATAAGATGGATCTGTATCTGCCAAATCACTATTCCACTCAGCTAAAGACTTAGCATATGGATCTAAAACAAGAACAGATTGATCCCCACGAGTGATTTCATAATGGTAGTAGTAACCACGATAGTCCGCGATACCAAGACCTGATTGACTGTTCAATTCGAGGTCCCATTGTCCCTTATCGCCCTTGGTCATGGCTAATTTACCGACCACCTTAGATTGGTCATCCTTATCATAAAGAACAACTGCTACACTGTCAGCACTTGGAGACCAGAGAGTCATATCAACGACACTACCAGCCTGACGCACACGCGCACCAAGCTCCCCATCATAAGCATAGAGCTCATCCTTCAATTGCCAGCTCATAGTCGTTGTGAATCTATCATTGCCATATTTGAGGGTATAGCCCGCATTTTCTTGGTTGAAATCCCCGAGGACTCGCACCTTGTTGCTAGTAAGATCCAAGACAAGGTCCGTCACAGCAACTGTCTGACCATTTTTATCTGTTACAGACAATTTCTCCAAGATGCTATCCTTATCAGCACCTTCCAGCGTTGTAAAGGCTACTTCTAGAGCTGTTAGGCTAACATGAGAAACACCTGTCACACGGACATTGTTGACAAAATAAGGGTTGGTGTAAATAGTCGCATCATCATCCTTGAGGAAGATTTGTGTCTGATTTTTCAAATCTTTAAAGCTATAATCTTTCTGTTGAATCTTCACATCATCTCCTGACTTGCTTTCATCCAATAGCAAGAAGCCAATGGAACTTGGTAAATCTGTCAATTTGACATCAATATAGGCACCGTACTTGCCTTGGTTTTCAAAATCAATACCATTTGGCCAGTCACCCAAGGTAACATCAGTCACATCACCCCAGATCCAGAGACCTTTTTGGTCATAATTGCCATCGGTACGGAAGTAATTGATACGGATATAGCCTTCTTTGAGCGGTTGATAGAGGCTGAGTTGGTAGTTTTCATCAAACCAAGCTTCATTCATCTTGGTGCTAATCCGTTCAATGGTCTTGTCACCTGTGATATTTTCACCAGAAGTGTTATTAATCAACAGACTAATCTTGCTAGCTGTTTCGTCTTTCATCTTGATGTCCAGATAATAGCCATAGTCATCCTGTTTAGCCGTGCTGAAATTGGTTGCACCCGTTGGCCAAGCACCAACATCTGACGATGGTTTTTCCACATCATCCCATGTCCATAAACCTAGGCTAGATAAATTATCAGATGGTAGAGTTTTAAAGTGAACACGGAAGTAGCCTGCTTCAATTGGCTCTTCAGTCGCTCCTTGCACACTTGCATTGACAATGTCACCTGCTTGAGTCTGAAGGAGCATGGTGCCACCTTGACCGATTGTTGGAAGTTCGACTTGAACAACCCATTTACCGTCTTTCTCGATAGCTTGATACGTTTTTCCTGTGTAGGCATCTGTGACCACCACATCTTTACCAGATACTTCAAGCGCCATTTCCTTGCTCTCGGTATTGGTTGAGAAGACAAGATAGGCAGCTTGATCTTGGTAACTGCGTTTGCTGATAAGCCAACCTTGGCTATCATTTCCAGCAAGTGTTGTTGTATCACCACGTGAGAGCAATGTTGAATTGGCATTACGGAAAGCCAGCAATTTCTGATAGTGGTCTGTGATGTCGCTAGTCTCTACCTTGCTCCAATCGAAATCGTACCGGTTGTCATAAACTGGCCAGTTGTTTTGTCCAGATTGACCCAATTCTTCACCGTAGTAGATGACTGGCTGACCTTTAGCAGTAATCAAGAGACTGGCAGCCAATTTCAGTTTATCCAGATTTCCTTCTTTTTCTGCGCCACCGAGACTGTAGAGGAAACCATCTTCGTCATGACTGCCCAAGAATTGACCCAGAGAAGCTGCACTAGTCAGAACCTTGCTACGTTCTTCCAGCTCTTTTCCAGCTGCTTTCAGTTGACCATTGACCAGATATTTGGCAATATCCTTGAAGCCAAAATCCAACAGACTGTCCATCGTACCGATTCCCAAGTCACCCTTGGTATCTTTATAGTTAGCTCCCCAAGTTTCCCCAATCAAGTGGAAGTCAGGGTCTCTATCCACCAATTCATTTTTGAAATGCTGCCAGGTTGTATCATCAACGTGTTTGACTGTATCGACACGGAAAGCATAGATAGAATTGCCCTTGGCAGTTGTTGAGCGTTCCAACCAAGATGCCTGCCAAGCAACCAACTGATTGCGAACAGCTGCTTCTTCTGTCTTGAAGTCAGGTAGTCCTGAAAGCGAACCTAGTTGGTCATCTCCCTGCTTATCTTCTTCCTTAGTCCGTACCATACCTGCAAAGGTTTCTTCTGTACCATAGCCAGCATGGTTAAGCACCACGTCAACAACAATGTTTATACCTTTTTCGGCTGCGGCATCAATTAATTCGTGGAAATCAGCTAAACTTCCCAAATGCGGATTTAGTTTCTCAAAATTAGATGCCCAATAACCATGGTAAGCATAGTACTCTCCATCTTTTACGCTACCGACATTCTGTGGAATATTTTCAACAATCGGAGTCAACCAGATAGAGTCCACACCCAATTCTTTCAAGTAGTCCAGCTTAGCTGTCACTCCTTTAAAGTCCCCGCCTTGGTAAAGACCGCGTGGGTTGGAGGCCATTCCTTCCACCAGCTTGTCATTGCTGGTGTCTCCATTATAGAAACGGTCTGTCATCATGAAGTAGATAACTTGCTCGTCCCAGTCTTTTTCACCATCTTCCTTGATACGCTCTGTAATGGTCACATCCAATTTTGTTTCGTAGTAACCATTGTCCTTGTCATAGACTTTTACAGGAAGACTATAGGTCCCTGGCGCTGTGCTAGACGTCGCTTTAATGGTCACACGATTGAGCTCAGTAGAGATTGGCACAAGACCTCCGCCGATGGCGCTTGTATCGACTTCCATTTTGACAATCTCAGCATTTTCAGGGTTGGTGACAGTTACAGATACCAAGCCGCTCTCATTGTAGTTGAATGGAGCTTTGCTACTAGCCTCAACAGTCACATTTTTTGTACCCGGAGTAGCTTTACTTGTATCTAATTCTACTTTCTCTTCGATAAAATATGGATTTGTGTAAACTTTGTCGTCACCGTTTCGAAGGAAAATTTGGCTATGCCGTTTACGATCTGCAAAGGCTAAATCAATCGATTTATTGCCTGCAAGATCTGGATTATTCTGATTGATTAGCAGAAATCCAAGCTTAGAATCTAAACCGTTCGATAGAGGAATGTCAACATAAGCTCCGTATTTGCCAAGTTTAAAATCAACGGCACCTGTTGGCCAGCCATCACTCGCTTCAGTCGTATCGCCCCAAGTCCAAACGCCCCAACCTTCATAATTGTTGTCTTCACGGGTGTAGTTGATGCGGAGGACATTTTCATCTTTGAGCGGCTCATAGCTAGACACGCTATAGTCACTAGCGATCCAGGCTTCATTCTGTTCCGGAACAAGAAGCTCCACTTTTTGGTCCGATTCTGTTATTTTTTCCCCATTCTTGAGAACCAGATAGCCAATCGTTCCTGGTGTCTCAGATTTTTTAATATCAACGTAATGACCGTAGTCATCTACTTGGTTACTTGAGAAATTCACCGTATCAGTTGGCCATTGATTACCATCGGACGGCTCTGCCACTCCTCCCCAAGTCCAAAGTCCTTGACTTTCTGGTGCTGTTTCATCTACATTTTCAAAGTGCAGACGAATGCTACCCTCTTCGATAGGAGCTTCCTCTGAAGCAGTTGCATCGGCTGTTTCTCTTACCGCTGTCGCTTCAGCTACCATAGAATCTGTAGCTTCTACCGCGCCACCATCCTGTTCCGAAAGAGTCGTTGAACTAGTTGACGCAGGGAGGACGACTTCCTCTGCCTGCACTAGTTGACCTGCCCCACTTAAAAACAGAGCAGCCGCAATCCCAACAGAGGCTACACCTACATTTAGTTTACGAATGCCAAAAATCTGTTTCTTCTCTAGCATCCCTGTTCGTTTCATATTCTGAACGGATTTCTTTTTCATAGACTCCTCCATATAAATAAGTTTGAATTGTACACTACCAGTATATACAATTCTAAGGAGTCTTTGCAAACGTTTTCTTAAATGTTAGCGGTAACAAGTTTTGAACTACTATCTAACAAAAATAGAATAAATAGCTCCTCCTCTTTTGCTCCTAGACGGCCTACTGACCAAAAAAAGAGACTACTGAGGTGTAGTCTCCCTTTCAATTAAGGTTGCCTGGCAGTAATGCCCCTGTCTAGCCAGAGGCTTGCCATCCAATATCGTCATTAAATGTTTGACACTAAGAGCCCCCATTTGTCGAATCGGCTGCTTCATCGTCGTCAAGGCTGGTCTGGACATCCGATCTAAAAAGAAGCCGTCAAAACCAATCACCCCAACGTCATTCGGAATAGACTTTCCTAGAGCCTGTAAACCTCTTGTAACCCCAAGAGCGAGACGATCCGATGCGCAGATAAAGCAGGTGTTTTCTGGTAAATAATCAAGATTTTTCACAAATTCTTCCGCAACACGAGAACGATTTTCCAATCGATAGAGATGAGTTTCTCGGCCCTGCATCGCATCTTTGTAACCTTCTTCTCTCCCTTTTTCAAAGGCTTCGGGCAAGTCAATCCCTACAAAAACAATCCTCTCATAACCTTTTGATAAAGCAAACTGGGTTGCGGACCTAGTAGCCAAACGATTGTCTGAATCTACAAAAGGAAGGCCTTCTTGATTCTCCCCGAATAAAATCAATGGCTTCCGCAGACCTTTCAGCCAAGGGTAGTCATCCTTTCGAGCACCAGTCACAATGTAACCATCACATTGATCAGTAATCTGACTTGGATTGGTCACCAACTGCAAGGTATAATTTCGATGATTGAGCTCATCAGCGATTCCTGCAAGAAGGTCGATATAGTACGGCTCTACCACATCCATCTTTTCGAGAATGACAGCCTGAACAATCAATGTCCGTTGCTGAGCCAAGGCTTTGGCCGCCACATTTGGCTTATAGTTTAATTCTTCCATCGCAGCTGTTACGAGCGTCCGCAGCTCTTGTGTAACTTGTTCTGGATGGTTGATGACACGCGAAACAGTCATCTTTGATACATTGGCTAACCTAGCCACATCGGCTAATGTCGTCATAGAACTCCTCCCTAATTCTATTTCTGTTGCTTATCTTTTAGCAAGCAAACAGTCAAAATTGTGCAAACGTTTTCTTTAGGTTATTATATACTATTTATTACTAAAAAGTAAAGACCTTTCGAATACATTTATCATCATTTAGTTTTCCTTCTATTACTTCCTTAGCCCACCTTGCCTAACTTCATCTATGCCTGCGGCTCATCGCCTCGTGCTAAAAGTACTATATAAAAATATCCATTCCCTCTAAACAAAAAATACTCCAACCGCTAGACCAATCAATGTCTAACAATTGAAGTAGCTTTGTTAAATTCTGTCCATTTTCTGTACGATTATGGAAATGAATAAGATAAATTAATTTGCTTAGCTTACTCAACATCTACCTTTTGAATGCGAGCTAAGAATTGCTTAGTACGTTCTTCTTTTGGCTGGTCAAAAATGTCTTCTGGTCGACCTTCTTCGATAATCCGACCACCATCCATAAATATGACTCGATCAGCTACCGCACGTGCAAAGCCCATTTCGTGCGTCACAACCACCATGGTCATACCTTCTTTTGCCAACTGCATCATGACAGCTAGGACTTCACCAATTAACTCAGGATCCAAGGCCGAGGTTGGTTCATCAAAATAGATGACCTCTGGATTGGTCGCAATGGCTCTGGCAATGCCGACCCGTTGCTGCTGACCTCCTGATAGCTGGCTTGGATAGAAATCATATTTGTCCGACAGACCAACCTTGTCCAAGGCTGCCTTACCGATTCTTTCAGCCTCTTGTTTGGGTACTTTCCGAGCCACAATCAAACCTTCCGTCACATTTTGTAAGGCAGTTTTATTGGCAAAGAGATTATAGTTTTGAAAAACGAAGGCTGTGCGCTTGCGAATGCCTGCAATTTCCTTCTTGGTCATCTGAGCCAAGTCATAGCTGTCCTCACCGAAGACTAAGTGACCCGCGTCAGCTTTTTCCAAAAAGTTTAAAGAACGAAGAAGAGTCGTTTTTCCTGATCCAGATGGACCTAAAATGACGACCACCTCACCTGGATTGACCTCTACATCAATGCCTTTTAATACCTGCTGACCACCGAAGGCCAGCTTTACTCCATTTGCTTGAATCATCTGAACCTCCTAATAGACTGCCAACTTCTTCTCGCCATAGGCTTGAAGCTTGGTCAAAATAGTTGAAAAGAGTAGATAAACAAGGGCCACCTCACAATAGAGGGCAAACGGTTCATAGGTCCTTGCTGCAATCTGCTGAGTCGCCATAAACATCTCCAAGACGGTAATATTGGCAGCCAGCGATGTATCCTTGACCAATCCAATCAAGGTATTCGATAAGGGTGGAAAGGCCACTCGAAAGGCCTGTGGGAGAATAATCCGACGCATGGTCTGGGCAAAACTCATCCCGACAGAATAGCCAGCCTCCAACTGCCCCTTAGGCACGGACTCGATAGAAGCCCGTATGGTTTCCGCAACGTAGGCACCTGTATTGACAGAAAAAACCAAAACCGCCGACGGAAAGGCATCCAAGACAATTCCTAGACTTGGTAGTCCAAAGAATATCACATAGAGTTGAACCAAGAGCGGTGTCCCTCGAACAACCCAAATATAGAAACGAGCCACTTGTTTGAGAATGGGAATCTGAGCAATTTGCACCAAGGCAGTCCCAATAGCAATTAACAAGCCAAAGGTAAAAGACAGGATTGTCAGTGGGATAGTCACCAACAATCCTGGAACAAGTATTTGTGAAAATGAATCAAGCAATAGTTGCCATACTCTCTCTGTCATTGTTTCTCCTGATTACTTAGCTTTTGATACGTCTTCACCAAAGTATTTGTTTGAAATTTCAGCTAATTTTCCTTCACTAGCCAATTCTGCCAAGGCTGCATCAATCTCTTTCACAAGATCTTCATTTCCTTTTGCAACTGGGAAGGCTGTTGTCGATACGTCATCCGTCAAGGTCACAACCTTAATCGGTGCATCAGCATGCTGTTTCACATAATCCAAGTACACCAAGTTGTCATTGATGGTAGCATCCACACGCCCTGTGTTCAACAATTCAACTGCCTGAGAGAATCCATCCACACCGACAACTTCTGCACCATTTTCACGCGCCAAATCTGCCCAGTTACTTGTCAAGCTGTTGGCTGACTTCTTACCTGACAAATCTGCAAAGCTTGTAATGTCAGTATTATCTTTTTGCGTCACCAAGGCTCCATAGATGTATGTATATGGTGTTGAAAAATCGTATTTTACCTTACGCTCATCTGTAATACCAACTTGGTTAGCGATAGTATCAAAACGGGCCGCATCCAAACCTTCAATCATGGAATCCCATTCTGTTTCAACAAATTCCACCTTAACACCCAATTTCTCAGCAACGGCTTCGGCTACTTCTACATCATAACCGACCAACTTTCCGCTCTCATCGTGGTAAGAGTAAGGAGCATAGGCACCTTCAGTACCGATTTGAATAACGCCTTCTTCCTTAATTTGTGCCAAGAGGGTTTGGTCTGTACTATTCGATGTACCTGCAGATGAATTGCAGGCTGCTAACACGATACCCGCAAACAATAAACTTGTAAACATAGCTATTTTCTTCATAATTAAAACACACTTTCTTTTTCAGATTTTACAATAGTATCATGAATAACTATTTCCAGCCAATATATTTTTTCTATCAGGGACATTAAAAATTTTAATCAAGTATCGGAACATAAAAAAAGACCTACTCGATCTCAGAACGTAGATAAACTCCTAAAAATATTAAAAATTGAAGAGGTTTGCGAAAGATAGCAAGTCATTAAACTCTTAGAAACATTGATATTTCGGCGTTTCTGAGAGTTATTTTATTTTCAACATAAAGAAAAAAGATTGAAGAAAATTGCCCAAAATGGACTTTTTCTTCAATCTGAGACCTACTCGGTCTTTATATCTCATATTAATTATACTCCAGCTGGTGGGTAAATATAGCTGACTGTTCCTTCGCTAGTCGTTGTCGGATCAAAGAAACCTCGGACATTACTTGGGTAGTATACTCCACCATAGTTTGATTCCTTAACTTGAATGTGCCCGTTAGCTGCCACATCTGTTACATAGGCAACATGACCGTAGCCTCCATCTGTCCATACAGCAATAGCGCCAACTTTTGGAGTAGTTCCCACTTCATATCCAAGCGCTGCCGCACTAGCTGCCCAATCTCCACCATTACCCCAATAGTTTCCGACCCAAGGAGCCATTTCTTTGGCACCCCAAGTACACTGACCAGCTGGATAGGTATTAGCCGTATATTCCACAGCAACCTCTGACACCATATTGGTAGCCAAAGCAGCCTTTGTAGCGGCAGCAGCTTTCTCAGCCACAATTTTTTCTGCAGCAGCTTTGGCTGCTATTTTTGCAGCTTCAACCTTTTTTGTTAACGCTGATACTGTCGGACTATCGCTTATAACTGTGTCATCTGCACTGACATTCACCATTCCCAACCATAAAAGATTTCCTATGAGGGCTGTAAACAGTCCCAATTTGAATTGTTTTTTTATCATTTGATAACTCATAATATTTGATTCCTTCGTGTTTTTTCTGCCCTATCTATCCTAAGGGATAATCCTTGCAGAGAGCTTAAAGAAATGTAACAAATATTACAGATAACTTGCAATCTCTTAACAATCACGGAGTTCGGACTTTTTGTCAAAAAAACGACCTCCAATACGGAAGTCGTTTTCTATTTAGTGTAATTATTTTCTCCTACTCCTAAGTACACTGATTAGAATAAAAACCAAACCAGATATAATGTTTAGATATTTATTCCCATAAAGCGGGCTAATCGCGATAAGGAAAAATCCTAGGGCTAATAAGAAGGGAGATTTGTTCTTGGAAAACATTATTCCTCACCAGCCTTAACCTTATTGGCTGCAATAACAAATGGTGTCCAAATCAGGAAGGCAACAAAGAGGTTGAAGAGTGAAACCAACGCAGCCATAATGTTACCACCTGTTGCTAGATAAGCGTAGAGCCCTGGAGGGGTAATCCATGGAACAGGAGCAAAGACTGGCGGAATTATACCTGCCGCTGTCGCTAAGTATGCGATAGTTGCACAAATCGGTGGAACAATTAGCCATGGAATAGCAAACAGTGGATTCAATACCATTGGTATACCAAAGGTAACTGGTTCGTTAATATTGAATACACCCATTGGAGCAGATAATTTAGCTACCATTTTGTATTCTTCTCGTTTTGAGAAAATGAAAATAGCAATAATCAAAGCTAGAGTGACGCCTGAACCACCCATTTGAGCATAGGCATCAAAGGAACCACGAGTCCAAAGCCACGGTAAATTCGCAGTACTATGAGTTGCAGTATAAACAGCCGCATTTTCATTTAGTGCAACCATGTAGACTCCGTCCATAATGGGCGCCAAGACATTGTGACCATGCAGGCCGAAGAACCAAAAAAGTTGTACAAGGAAAGTTAAAAGAATGACTGACCCAAGACCTTGTGACAGACCAAGTAATGGCAGTTGAATATAAGTTGATACTAAATCTCCCAAAGATTGTCCTGTTAGAGTAAATGCAAGATATGCCACAATAGAAGAAGCATAAATCGCCGCTGTTCCTGGGATAATAGCCGCAAAAGCCTTGTTAACTGCCGGTGGAACAGAATCTGGCAATTTAATAATGACATTCCGTTTTACAAGACTTGCATAGACCCATGTAGCGAGAAATCCAATAAACAGTGCTGTAAACAAACCTGTTGCACCGCCATATTTCAATGCGATAGCTCCCCACTGGCTTGTTTCCAAGGTTGAAACTCCATCTGTCGTCACAATGGATAATCCCAAACCTTCCAAAGCAGTGATAACCGATTTGTCCACCCCTTCTAAAGCGGTTGAAATGGTGAGGCTTTGAGGAATAGTTGAAATGAAGGAGGCGAAGGAAATCAAACCACCCGCCAAAGGATTGACCTTGTACATCAAAGACAAGTTGTAACCAAAGGTAAAGGCAAAAACAAGCGCCATGATGCCAATGGTTCCAAAATAAACATAACCATTGATGTTAATAATTGGCTGCATGGCCTCTGCAAAACCTGTCCAGCCCATATTGTTTGGAATATCCCTCAGAAAGACATTCAAAAGAACGGCCACCGTACCTGCCATGGTAATAGGCATCATGGAAATAAAGGAATCACGAATCGCAATCAAGTGACGTTGCGAACCAATCTTACCAGATATTTCCATAAACTTTTCAGAAATATTTGACATAATCTGTCTCCTTTTCTATTTTTTTATTGTATATGATCGAAATATTAAGCTGAAGCCCCGTCTACAGAATGGCGAATAAGGGCTTCTAATTGGGCCTCTGTCTGACGCTTTATACTTTTTGAAAAAAGTTTTTCCATGAGAAAATAGTTGCCTTTTACAAAAATATCACCAGCTTCCATCTCATAAGAATATTCTATATTAGTTTGAGCATTCCCTAAATCTTCTAGCCGATAGCAAACATGTTCTTTACCTCGGTTAGAGTGAAAACAGACTGCGTAACAATTGGGTGCTGAAAACTCTTCGATGATCACTTTGACACTGTGCTGACCTTTATCACCAAAAACCTTTGTATAAGTAAGCCCTTGGATGATATCTTGATCTTGCAAAGTGGACCCCGTATTTTGCTGAAAATCATCTTTTAAGGATTGACGAATAGTAGCGAAAAGTCGCTCAATTGAAACTTGACCTATTTTTGATATCTTCATAACCCAGTCCTCCTATAATTATCCAATCTGTTTATAAAGATCTACGAATTCTTTCGCTAAATCAATAAATGTCAAAGCATTCATTAAGTGATCTTGTCCATGTACCATTAACAAAGATAATTCTACAGACTCTCCACTTGCTTCTTTTGCTAATAATTGTGTTTGCGATTTATGGGCAATATTCAATGAAGCTGTTGCGTCTTGGAGCAGCTGTTCCGCTTCGTCAATACGACCTTCTTTGGCTGCTCGAATCGCCTGGCTAGCGAAGCCCTTTGCTTCACCACCGTACATGATTAGCCCCATAATCGCTTCAAGATACTCTGGAGAATTCATACTACCCCTCCATCATTTTTAGGGCAGCCTCTAGCACCTTAGCTCCGTTCATCACTCCGTAATCCATCATATTGATAGCATCTACCTTAATAGCTGGCTCAAATTTTGCCTTATAGTCATTCAATAGGAATTTTACTTGTGGACCTAAGAGTAATACATCAATCTCTTTTTGAGCAACTTCATTATCGGCTTCAGATACTGGAACAGCCCAAATAGTTGCTTCAACCCCTGTTTCTTCTGCTGCTTTTTGCATCTTAGTTACAAGCATACTTGTAGACATACCTGCGTTACAAACTAACATAATGTGTTTCATAAAAAACTCCTCCTACCCCTTTCTTTGAATGAGGGGAATAAAAATATCAATTAATTCTTTATAATTTGGATGATGTAACAAACGTTCTTGGAGAACTCTATCTTGAACAAAATCAACCAGACAAGGTGAGATATACTTCAGAAATGCATTTCGCCCCTTTGAAGGTGACAATAAGAAGACGAATTGAACTCGCTTTCCATGACCCCAATCCACAGCATTCTTATATATCCCTACAACAATTTGTTCTGAATAACTCATCGGCAAGGCTGGATGAGGGAAGGCTAACCGCTCCCCAAAGACAACCGGACTGTAAGATTCTCGTAAATTCACTTGTTCTATAAAGCGATTAACAAAATCAGGCTCAATGGATTCGTTCAAAGAAGCTACTAGTTGATTCAAGGCTACTTCTCGATCACAATCCTCCTCAAGATAGATTATTCTATGTGGAGCAAATACTGCTTCTGCAATCTGCTTAGCCTGACCTACTTCCATTAGCACATTTTCCCCTTGGTCAGGAATAACTGGGGTCGTTTGCTGTAAATGAGATCGAATAGCCTCTATGTCCTTCTCTGATAGGAAGACGCTGACATTGATGACTGGGGTCATAAAAATTAGATTCGACAAGCTAATGGATGAAATAATCAAATCAACATCCTTCAGTCGTTCCTCTGTAACTTCATAATAACTAACCGTATCAAGAATTTCTAAGCTGGATGAAAATTCTTTCTCCAAGCGATTCTTTAACATCAATGCACTTCCAATTCCGGTAGCACAGACTACCAATACTCTGGTCTTCTTAAATCCCTGATAACGTTCTATTGCCGCCATCACATGTAAGGTAAGGTAAGCCCACTCATCATCCGAAATCGAATACCCCATTAGTTCTGGTATCGCTGCAAATGCTGTTTTTGTTAGTTCGAAAGCCTCAAAATATTGGTCTTTAATTTCAGTAGTTAAGGGATTTCCCAGTTGAATATTATTCTCCAAACGAATACGTAATGGCATCAAATGGGTCAGAACTCCTTTGCATAGTTGCTGATCCTTTGACAACTCTAGGCCCGTTAATTGTGATAAATGCAGGAGACTGTTCTCCACATTTTGTCTAAATCTCTCTTCCACCTCACCATCTTGATTCGGATTCCCCGTTAGTTTTACCTTAAGGTGCAAAGCAATATAATTTGCTTCCTCTGACGGTATCGTCACTTGAAACGTTTCTTCGATTCGTTCAATAATCCGTTGTGCCACAAGATACTCTTGAGACGACTGAATACGCTCCGATATCGGGAATAGGTCAAGACCAGACCCGATTTTCATCCGTTGTAAAAGAAGAGCGATATGGAGCACTAGATTCTGCATGACAAAATCCGATAAACGTAATTTAGCATCCCGACACTCGTCTAAAACAATTAACATTAAATCTGTGAATCGTATATCTGGCAATAGATTGGTTTCGACAACTCCATAAACAGATTGAACACTTCCCTCATCAAAAAAGTAATCCATAATAAAGTGACGGATAGCAGGTTCATCCCCTCTTAGTTCAATTCCTTTACGTGTCACTAGGAGTTCTAATTGATAGGACGAGAACAGTTTCCGAATATCCGCCAAAATGGAATGAAGCGTAGTCTTTCCAATGAATAGCTCTCTCTGTAAGCAATCTGGTGACTGAATCGGATCCTCAAACAAGAGCTTATTGAGAATATACCGTTGCCGATCTCCCGCTTCTTCTAGTTGGGTTAAATCGGTTAACCGCTTTTTTAGGAGCAATTGCTCCTGCCAAAACATTTCAAACTCAACTGGCCGTTCAATCTGTAAACAATAACCACTACCCTGTTTTGAAAGGATATGAGCACCGCTATTTTCTAAAGAAGATGTCAGTTGATGAATATACGTTCTTACCGTTCGATCACTCACTGATAATACCTTGGCTAGCTCGATGCTTGGTACAAATGTCTCCTGTTTTGCAAGTAAAACCTCTAACAAGCGTACTTCTTTTTTAGATAACATGCTCCCTCCTTTCCTCCAACAGTCTTTGATTTCTTATAGGTACATTATAACATGAAAGCGATTTCTAGAGGTACCTACTTTTTCCGCATTATTAATGAAAGTGCTCGGAAGCTATGACCAGTTTAAACTCTTGCCACGGTTTAATAAAGCGTAACAAGGGAAGATAGTCTGGGCTGATTCGTCCGACCTTATTTACCTTTGGACTGATGGTAAATTCTTTGAGTGCAATTTGCAATTCACCCTTATAGCGACCATATAAATCATTATCAATTAAGATATCTCCTCGTCCCACAGGAATTGCTTTGTCTGACCGAGCCGGTACAGATGCGTCCTTATACACCACACGAGGCATGGTTGAACGCAGAACATAAGCAGAAATATCACCTCGATAAACATGATCAAACGCTATAATCTCTCTTTCAACGGGAGTCAACCCCTCCTCGATATCAACCATGAGGCTGATTGTATCTTCATTTAAAACTGTTTGAATGGATTGTAGTTCCTCCTCCGAGATAAATTGGTTTGAAATCAAAATAGTATCAATAAAACCCGTTGCCTTCATCCAAGCAATTTGCAAGGGAAGAGGCCTGAACCGATGATCTTCTAAAGTTGGCAGGCCTTCAGATAATGGCCACGGTCCTTCAGAAGCTGTTTGTGCACTGACAAATGCCGCAGTTCTTATGCCAGATTGATGATAAAAAGATGACATCTCTAAGAAGTGCTCTTCGGATAAACCTGTAAAAGCATGAGGATAAAAATTATGGCAGGCAATAATATTATCCCTGTTTGCAATACTAGCCAAAAGATTGGACAACAAGGTCTTATCTGTACTCAAATTCAATTCAACTTTTATGTTGTGTGGATTATGTGTCATCTCAATGATTTCTTCCAAAGGAAGAGCTTCATCAAGACGAATCCCAGCTAACCCCAGTTCAGCTGCACGATCCATCAATGCCCCATCCCAACCTTGCGCTGCGATAAAATGGGGACTGATATCTGCAATGACAGTCATCCCAAGTTGATTTGCATAGTCAATTAGTTTTTGATACAATTCGAAAACTGTTAAATCTCCATTTTCAAGTTGCAATAAACTCATAAATAGGCGCCTTGCTCCGTATTGGTGCAGAAGTTTAATGTAAGCTTGACTCTCTTCTAGCGAATAGTTTTCAGGATAAATTGAAAAGCCCAGTTCCACCATCATTTCCTCCTAGCGATGAAAACCATTAGCATCGCTCAATTTCTTGAACCACTTGCCTGATTTCTTAACAATTCTTTCTTGCGTGTCTAGATCCAGTTCAACTAATCCATATCGATTCTTGTATGCATTTAACCAAGACCAGCAATCAATAAAGGTCCATAACATGTATCCTTTACAATTCGCCCCTTCTTGGATAGCTCGATGTAATTCAATTAAATGATCTTCGATAAATTCAATCCGGTAATCATCTTGAATGAATCCATTGTCTTTAAACGCGTTCTCTCCTTCAACTCCCATACCATTTTCTGTTACAAACCATTCGATATTATGGTAATTTTCCTTAATATTTATCGCAATATCATAAATTCCTTTTTCATAAATCTCCCAACCTCTATGCGGATTCATTTTTTTACCTGGCATATCATATGGGGCAAAGAAATGTTCCGGAGTAAGAGGCTCTCCCTCTTTCCAACTATTGGTTGGAGCTTGTACCCGAAGGGGTTGATAATAATTCACCCCTAGGAAATCCACACGATTTTCCTTAATAATGGCTAATTCCTCATCGCTGACCTCTGGCATTAGCCCATATGCATCAATCAGCTCGACTAATTCATCGGGATATTCTCCTAACACAGACGGATCTAGAAAGCTCTTTGTTTGAAACAATTCTGCAATTCGAGCTGCTTTTATATCCTCTGCTTGCTCACTACGAGGGTAGGCAGGAGTTAGATTCAAGACAATAGCGATTTTTTTGTAAGGATTTACCTCATGGCATGCCTTTACAGCTAAAGAACTTGCCAACTGTGTATGATAAGCCACCGCAACTGCCGCTTTTGCATCAACCTTACATGGATAATGATAATTTCCTAGATAACCACACTCTACTGGAACAATCGGCTCATTAAAGGTAATCCAACGATCGACTAAGTCATCAAACAATTCAAAACATGTACGTGCATATGCTTCATAGGCTCGAATGATTTCCTTATTTTCCCAACCACCTTTTTCTTGTAAACAATAGGGAAGATCAAAGTGATAAAGATTGACAAAGAGCTGAATTCCCTTTGCTCTTACCAAAGAAAAAACCGAACGATAGAAGGACACCGCCTCTTGATTAATTTCTCCAGTACCTGTTGGTATAAGACGCGACCATTGAATGGAAGTCCGAAATACAGTGTGCCCAGTTTCAACTAATAAATCAATATCTTTTTCATAATGTTTGTAAAATGTTGATGTTTGACTAGGGCCAATTTTGTTATGAAATCGTTCAGGCTCAATACTATACCAATAATCCCAGTTGTTCTGTTCTTTTCCATCACCTGGCTCGATTCCTTCACTTTGAGGTCCTGATGTAGAAGAACCCCACAAAAAATTTGTTGGAAATTGATAAAATACCTTGTCTTTAGTCATTGATTGTTCCTTCTCTCTTTTATGTGCTGTATAACTGGTGCGAATTGTGGCAAATAATTCTCATGTGCAAGTAACATATCTTGTAATAGCACTTCAGCTTGTGGTCCGTTTGAAATAAGCGGGTTGAGTGTAAAAGCTTGTAAAGCCAGGGAATAATCACCTGTCATTGCTGCCTGAACAGTGACAAGCTCCATTTGCTTCATCAGTTGTAAATAGCCGGTTACAATCGGCGGAGTTGTTGGACAAGCTAGTGGAGTTGCTCCTTGCGCAGAGATAATCGAGGTGACTTCTACCACACAATTTTCAGGTAGATAGGGAATAACTCCTCTATTTACAGTAGATACGGTCAATTCTTCTCTACTATCATTATGGATAGCACAAATAATTTGACAGGCAACATCACTATAATAGGCACCCCCACGTAGTTCCAGCTGTTTTGGTTTGTCTTTCAATTGTGGGTCTTTGTAAAGCTCAAACAATTCTGTCTCTACTTCTTGCACAACCTTGGCTCGTACATTACCCTGACGATACTGTTCCAAAGCATCCTCTAACATTTCTTGTTCCAAAAAATAATAACGATGGTAATCACATGGCAACATTCCAATCGTCCGAAGCAATTGAATAGGAAACTCTAGATCGGTAATATTTTTGACTGCTTCTGGCGTCTCCTGTCTCAAATCACCATACAATGTTTCTAAGACTACTTGCGTACGATTTTCCCCATACTTATCCCAAACTTCATGAAAGTGAAAATGATTTAACCCAACATGGCGCGTACTTAGGTCTCCTTCTGATTGGCCTAAAATCTGAGCAGCACGTTTCTTTTGACCAACAGGGATATTACACAGACCAATAACTTTCTTCCAGTGGAGTTCATTAGCAATGGCTTCCGTTACGATACCAGCAGGATTCGTAAAATTAATCAACCAAGCATTCGGACACAAGTCCTTCATATCCTTGATAATCCCTTTATATGCTTCAATAGTCCTAAAAGCTTTAAAGATTCCTCCAGCCCCATTGGTCTCTTGCCCCAGCATCCCATAACTCAAGGGAATGGTCTCATCTAAGTATCTTGCAGGTAGTTGGCCAACTCGGAACTGAGACGTTACAAAATCAGCCTCTATCAATGCTTCTCTTCTGTCCAAGGTCGACTCTATCTTCCAGTCCAGGCCTGCTTTTTCAACCATTCGCCGTGCTAACTCAACTACGATCTCCTGTTTTTTTGTGCCTTGTTCAACATCAACAAACCACCATTCTCGAATGGGTAATTGATGTGCACGAAGAATCATACCTTCAACCAATTCTGGTGTGTAACTTGAGCCGCCACCAATTGTCACTAATTTAAGAGTTTTCAATACACTTTCCCTCCCTCATCTTCTTTTATATTCTTATTATATTTCAGTGCACATCGATTGTAAACGGATACACAGACCCTCTTTTTCCGTATCACAACGGAAATTAAGACAACAGGATCATTCTAGAAAATACAAAAACGACCTCCAATACGGAAGTCGTTTTCTTATTATTTACATTTATTTCACAACAATATTAACAAGTTTAGTTGGCTCCAACAGTCTGCGGATAGACTGTTGGAGGTTGGAGATAAACAAACAAACGAGGCAATCGTTACTTGATAACGATATTGACGAGTTTATTTGCAACAACAATCACCTTCACCACTGTTTGCCCAGCGATTTCAGCTTGGACTTTTTCGTCTGCAAGGGCAACTTTTTCAAGTTCAGCTGGTGCTAAGTCTTTGGCTACGGTCAAGCGAGCTTTCACCTTGCCTTTGATTTGGACAACGATTTCCACTTCGCTTTCTACCAGCTTACTTTCGTCATATGTTGGCCATGCGACGTAGCTGATTGACTGGCCAGTGTTTGTCAGACCCTGCCAGAGTTCTTCTGCCAAGTGTGGTGCAAATGGGGCGATCAATTGGACAAAGCCTTTGGCGTATTCGACGTAGAGCTTGTCTTCCTTGTTGGCTGCGTTGACAAAAATCATGAGCTGGGCGATAGCCGTGTTGAATTTCAGGTCTTCAATATGTTCTGTCACCGTCTTCACAGTTTCATTGTAAACTTTATCAAGCGCTCCGCTATTTTCCGCCACAATATCTTTAGTAGTCAAGAGGCGGTAAACACGGTCAAGGAACTTACGGCTGCCCTCGAGACCTTCTTCTGACCAAGCGATTGACGCATCAAGTGGACCCATGAACATTTCATAAACACGGAGGGTGTCCGCACCGAATTGCTCGACCACATCATCTGGGTTAACCACGTTTTTAAGAGACTTAGACATCTTAGCAGGTGCCTGCTCCAACTCTTCACCAGTTTCGATGTTGAAGAATGAACCATCACGTTTTTCAACTTTATCTGTCGCAACAAGGGCACCACGGCTGTCGCGGTAGCTAGTTCCCAAAATCATCCCTTGGTTAAAGAGTTTTTGGAATGGCTCTTTGGTCGGTACAACGCCAAGGTCGTAAAGGAACTTATGCCAGAAACGAGCATAAAGTAAGTGAAGGACTGCGTGCTCGGCACCACCGATGTAGATGTCCACTGGCAACCAAGCTTTGAGAAGCTCCTCGTCTGCCAATTTCTCATCGTTGTGCGGGTCGATGTAGCGGAGATAGTACCAGCTAGAGCCCGCCCATTGTGGCATGGTGTTGGTCTCACGGCGACCTTTTACGCCGTCTTCACGCACCACTTCCAACCAGTCTGTCAAGTTAGCAAGAGGTGACTCCCCTGTACCTGACGGCTTGATGTCTGAGGTTTTTGGCAATACCAGAGGTAACTCATTTTCAGGTACTGCTGTGGAAGTACCGTCTTCCCAGTGGATGATTGGAATTGGCTCACCCCAATAACGTTGACGGCTGAAGAGCCAGTCACGGAGGCGGTAAGAAATTTTCTCCTGACCGAGACCATTTTCTTCCAACCAAGCAACCATTTTAGCAATGGCTTCTTCCTTGTTAAGACCGTCTAGGAAATCAGAGTTGATGTGGGCACCATCTTCTGTGTAAGGTGCTTCTTCTACATTGCCACCTTCCAAAACTGGAATGATGTCCAAACCAAACTGTTTGGCAAATTCCCAGTCACGCTCATCGTGGGCAGGAACTGCCATAATAGCACCTGTTCCGTAGCTTGCAAGGACATAATCAGCAATCCAGATTGGAATTTCACGACCATTGACTGGGTTAATCGCGTAGGCACCTGTCCAAACACCTGTCTTGTCTTTGGCAAGGTCTGTACGAGCAAGGTCTGATTTAAGAGAAGCTTGGCGTTTGTACTCTGCCACAGCTTCTGCCTGCTCAGGCGATGTGATGCTATCGACCAAGTCATGCTCAGGGGCAAGGACAGCATAGGTCGCACCAAAAAGGGTATCTGGACGAGTTGTGAAAACGGTGAAGTCCTTGTCTGTGTCCTTGATTTTGAAGGTCACATTGGCACCAGTTGACTTACCAATCCAGTTGCGTTGCATATCCTTGATTGACTCTGGCCAATCAACTTCTTCTAGGTCATTGAGCAAGCGTTCTGCATAGGCAGTGATTTTCAACATCCATTGACGCATTGGTTTGCGAACAACTGGGTAGCCACCACGCTCAGATGTTCCGTCAGGAAGGACCTCTTCGTTGGCGATAGCTGTTCCCAATTCTTCTACCCAGTTGACAGGCACTTCTGCCTCGTAGGCCAGGCCTTTTTCATACAACTTGGTGAAAATCCACTGGGTCCACTTGTAGTAGTTAGGATCAGTCGTGTTGACCTCGCGATCCCAGTCATAAGAAAAGCCAAGGGCGTTAATCTGACGCTTGAAGTTGGCAATGTTTTCTGCTGTAAAGTCAGCTGGGTCATTTCCCGTATCCATAGCGTATTGCTCCGCAGGCAGACCGAAAGCATCCCAACCCATTGGGTGAAGAACGTTGTAGCCTTGGGCACGCTTGTAACGGCTGAGAATGTCCGTCGCAGTATAGCCCTCAGGGTGACCAACGTGCAAGCCTGCTCCAGACGGATAAGGGAACATATCTAGGGCATAAAAGTTTGGCTTATCTGCATCTGTTCCCGTTTTAAAAGTATGATTTTTTGCCCAAAATTCCTGCCATTTGGGCTCGATTTCCTTGTGATTGTAGAAGCTCATGTCATTTCTCCATGTCAATAAATTATCTTTACTATTATATCACGTTTTTGGGGAATTGGGAAAGACAAAAACAGCCAGTTTTCACTAGCTGTTTTCCCATTTTTACCAAATAATCACGCGGTCTTCTTTTGCACGCCACATGCCGTCGCCTTCTTGAACGCCAAAGGTTTCATGGAATTCGTCGAAGTTTGGCAACTGAATGTTAGTACGCAGATGACCTGGTGCGTGGACATCGACACTCGCCAACATCTGCATGAACTCAGGACGGGCCTTCATTCGCCAGATGCGAGCAAAGTTAGTGAAGAATTCCTCTGCGGAGAAGTCTTCCTCTGACTTGGCTGCTTCTAAGGCTGCTGCAATCCCACCAAGGTCGGCAATGTTTTCTGACACAGTCAACTTACCATTGATTTTAGCACCGTAAGAATCCTGACCCTCAAACTGGTCGATGACCTGCTGAGTACGAGCTTCAAAGGCTGCATAATCTTCCTCTGTCCACCAGTTATTAAGGCTACCATGCTCATCAAAGGAGGCACCGTTTGAGTCAAAGGCATGGGAAATCTCGTGGGCAATGACAGCACCAATACCGCCGTAGTTAGCTGATGAAGACTGTTCTAGCGAGTAGAATGGTGCCTGCAAAATGGCTGCTGGAAAGACAATCAAGTTCTTCTGTGGGTTATAGTAGGCATTGACCATGTGAGCTGGCATGCCCCATTCCTTAATGTCCACAGGCTTGTTCCACTTGCTCCAACCATGAGCAATGTCAATCTTGTTTAGTTCGATAGCATTTTCCACCAAGGACTTGCTTGGGTCAACAATCTTCTTATAATAGCGCTCTGGCAAGGCTTCTGGGTAACCAATGTAAGGCTTGATAACATTGAGTTTGACAATAGCTTTGTCACGCGTTTCCTGAGCCAACCAGTCCGCCGTTTCCAAACGAGACTTGTAGACCTCAATCATCTTGGCAACTTTTGCTTCCACATCGGCCTTGGCTTCTGGTGAGAATTTTTCTCCAGCATACCAAAGGCCGAGAGCCTGGTTAAAGTAACCTTGTGCCAGGTTGTAGGCTGCTTTTTCTTGGTTTTGAGCCTGGGGTGTACCAGAAAGGGCACGGCTATAGGCTCCTGCTAGAATACGGATTTCATCCGACAGGAAGGCTGTATAAGCTCCTGCCGCTTTCAAAATCAAGGTCGCCTTCAAAAGCTCCCAATTATCCGCACTGTAAATGTCCTTGGCAGCCTGCCAGAAGCGTTCCTCAGGCACAATAATCTTGTCTGGTTTTTGACCTAAAATCGCCGTAAAGAAATCATCCAAAGGCAACTCGGGTGCCAAAGCAGTAAAATCTGCCCACTCATACGGATGATAGAGTTTGGCATACTCAGACCCCTCTTCATTTGACAAGACATACTTGGCAACCTTGGCATCCAGTTCCAAACGTTTGTCCAGAAGGTCCTTGATTTCTTCATCTGAAAAACCAAACTTAGGTAAGAGGGCCTCTTGACTCTCTCTCCACGTTTTAAGCAATTCTGCTCCTTTTTCATGACCTTCTTCATAGTAGGTCGTATCTGGTAAGATAATACCTAATGAATCTGCCCAAAGAACATTTATTGTCGCATCCATAAAGTCAGGTGCCACACCAAAAGGCATGAGGTTTGGCTTGCCTGCCAACTCATATTCTGCCAGCTTGCTGGTAAATTCTTCGAAAGAGTTGAGAGCCTTGTACTCTTCAATCAAGGCCTGAGCAGGCTCTGCTCCCAAACGGTCACGGGTTTCATAGTCGGCTACTTGTTTGTGGAAAGCCACGAAGTTTTGCAAAACGCTATCTTCTGGGACATTTTCCCCCGCCAACCAAGCATTTGTCGTATCAATCATGAGCTTTTCAATCTCGTCCGCCAAATCAGAAAAGCCACCTGTTCTTGGCTTATCGTCTGGAATCACGGCTGTTTTTGCCCATTCACCATTGACGTATTCGTAAAAATCATCTTGTAAACGTGTCATTGATTTTCTCCTTTGTCTTTCTTAATGACTATAATAACAAAAAATTCTGACAATTTCACTTATCAGATGACCGTGACCAAGTATTTTTCAGAATAATACTCGAGCAAACCACAAGAAGGCTGACAACGGCACAGGTCCCTGACATGGTTAAATCCAGTTGATTGGCCACTAAAAAACCAAGCACAACCGTTAGAATAGCGATACCTTGCCCTAAAAGAAGCAATTGCCAAAAGGATTTGACCCAACGTAGGGCAGCCATACTTGGTGCCACCAAGAAAACAATAACAGTCATCGAGCCAATCGCTTCAAAGGCCAGAACAGTAGTTAAGGAAACTAGAATCAAAATGACCATTTCTAACATCCTTGTTCGTAAGCCAGACAAACGAGCATGGTTGCTGTCAAATAGATACACTTGCAAACGATGGTAAGCCCAAGCAAAAAATAGAACGATAACCAACCAAGCCAAACTCGACTTGACCAGACTAACAGGGAATGACCAGGCTAGAACATCCATACGATGAAGCGGAGCAAAAAGTACTTCCCCCTGCAAAACCAGATCCACATCCAAGTGAACATTGCGAGCAAAAAGAGAAATAAGCAAAACCGCCACCGCAAAAAAGAAAGAAAAAACTAGACCTGTTGCGGCATCATGCGCTATCTTTCGACTATGCAGACGGTCAATGGCAAGAACCGATAATAACCCAAACAGACTGGCACCAACTATTAGCAACGGCGAATCCAAACTATGACTAATAAAAAATCCCAGAACAATCCCAAGCAAGACAGAATGCGATAGAGCATCTGCCAGCATCGATTGATTTTTTACAACCAGTATCGAGCCAAGCAAGCCACAAGAACTAGCAATAACCATCAAAATGAGTAATACTTCAAACACGACCATTCTCCTTTCTGACATAGGTAACATACACAAATGCAGACAGGGTCAGACCTGTCAGACAGACGATAATAGTCGGTCCGGTCGACAAGCCAGATACACTAGAGCTAATCCAGGTCCCTACAAAAGCCGACCCAATTGCAACGATTCCTGCCAGTAACAGACTCTTGTGATACGATTTTCCCAGCATCAAGCCAAAGACAGCTGGTGCAATCAAAAAACTACTCATCAAAATAGCCCCGACTAACTTTAATCCTACTGCAATTAGGCAAATCATCAAAAACATCGTCAACTGCTGTAAGTACTTTACACGAACACCAATAACCCTTGCAAAAGTTTGATCAAACAGATACAGCTTATAGTCTTGATAAAAGAAAGCAAACAATACCAAAGCCAATAGAGAAATGAGTCCGATGAGTATCACATCATCCAGCTGAATAAAGGCTGCCTGTCCAAATAGATAGGTTTGCAATCCAGCCTGGGAAGCCCCTGCAAAGACTTCATTTCCCTGAATAGCATTTTTCAAGACCATTCCCAAACCAAAGAAAGAAGCAGACACCAATGAAAGGGCATTGACTAGACTGTGACCACCTTTTCGACGCAGCCAATGGACAAGTGCATAAGAAAGGTAGCCTGACAACACTGCTCCTAACAGCAAGTAGAGAGGATGTCGCGACTGAAAAATCATGAAAGAGACAATCACTCCAGGATAAGAAGCATGCCCAAGAGCATCCCCAAGCAAACTCTGTCTAGTAAGAACAGATATACTTCCGATAGTACTGGCTGCCACAGCTAGGCTAACGGTCCCTAAAGCAACTGTCCAGAAAGAATACTCTTTGAAAACCTCAAACATGACTGCCTCCTTTGGCATTTCCTAGAAACAGCCCATTTCCTATACCGTAGGTCGCCTGATAATTCTCACTTGTCAAAGTCTCATCCATCGGACCAGAATCAATCACATGCTTATGAAGCCAGACAAGGTGATCAAAGTAGGCATCCAGCGTCGTTAAGTCATGATGAATGACAATGGAAGTTTTCCCTTCACATTGGAACTCCTTGAGCATATCCATGATCATGATTTCTGTTGCCTGATCAATCCCTGCCAGAGGCTCATCCATAAGATACAATTCTGCTTCCTGTGCCAGGGCTCTGGCTAGAAAGACCCGCTGACGCTGCCCACCTGAAAGCTGATCAATCTGACGATGGCGTAAATCCGCAATTTTTAACCGTTCTAGAGCCTGCTCAACAATCTGTCTATCAGCCTTAGTTGGTCTTCTAAACATTCCCTTACTATGAGCGAAGCGTCCCATCAGAACAATTTCAAAAACTGTTGCAGGAAATTGCCAGTTTACTTGACTGGATTGGGGAATATAGGCTACTTTTTGAGCAATCACCCTCTCTAGACCTGCCTCCTGACCAAGCAAGCGAACCTGTCCTGTGATAGGTTTTTCCAACCCCAAAATGACCTTGAATAGACTGGACTTCCCAGCACCATTTGGTCCAACAATAGCCGTCCGACTCCCTCTGGGAATCACCAAATTAACATCTTCTAAAGCCAAGGTCTGGCTGGCTGTATATGCTAAATTGACATCTTTTAATTCAATGATTGCTGACATATTTCCTCCTATTTTAAAAAATGATATACCTCATTCATACTCAATGAAAATCAAAATCAGACCAACCTACCAAGCTGAGAAAGTCGATAAGATTAAGATACGTACCAACAAATTACTGGCAAACCCTATACCTCGCTCATTTCAACACATCAGTACATGAATTTGATTTTCGCAGAGCACCAATGCTTCTTTCAATTGTATGTTTATAATTCTGTTAAAAATGGTCCAAAAACGGAAAGAACTCGACCTAGACCGAGTCCTTTTTACTACTCATTTGAAATCCCTATTCACGCACAGACTACTGATATATAAAGTCCCGCTGTGAACCAACAGTACCGAGGTCTACAAACAGTATTTCTAGTCAAGGACCTCAGATTTGCTACTAACGCCTATCCTCCCCCAAGCGTTGCTACCTCCTATAGAAAAAGTCCTATACTGCTTGTGCTCGAAACAATTGATTGTCCCTCATATTGGTACCTATCAACTCTACCTTTGGCAATTTCTCTAGTCTTCATTGAATAGTAAGTCCGTTCGACCTGCACTATTTCAGATATTTAACCATCAATGTAACATTATGTTTGTACATGTCGATAAAGGTATCCCCTTCCTCGCCTTCTGGTGCCAAAGAATCTGAGAATAACTCCTTACCTTCGCCTGTAACAACTTCAACCTGACCGCCTTTGGCTTTTACTGCCTCTTGCAATTTCTCCATGCGTTCTGGATTGGTTGTAGACTCTGTAAAGATAGCCTTGATATTATGGTCGATGATTAGGTTAACTGTCTCAATCATGTCACTATTAGCCACTTCTGAGTCGGTGCTCACTCCTTGAGGAGCATAAAGAGTGAAGTCATAACTAGCAGCAAAGTAATTAAAGGCATCATGTGGCGTTACCAAATAGCGACTTTCTTTTGGAATCACACTTAATTCTTTTTCTACCCAGGCATGCAAATCATCCAGCTGCGCTTGGTATTTTTCTGTATTTTTCTGAATCATCTCAGCTTTAGCAGGCAAGAGTTTTTGTAGTTCCTCTGAAGCTACAGCTACAGCTGACTTGTACAAGGGAATTGAAAACCAGAAGTGGGGATCGACAATCTCTTCCCCATCCTCATCCATCGTATTCAAGTCTTTTGCATTAAAGTTTTTAGAAACAGCTACTCCGGTCTTCTCCAAAGCTTCAACCATTTTACCTTCAAAGTGCAAACCGTGGTAGAGAACAAGGTCAGCCTTTTGTAATTTTGATAAATCACTAGATTTGGCTACGTACAAATGAGGGTCTTCTCCTGCTGGAATCAGCAAATCACGTTCCACCTCATCGCCTGCCAACTGATAGACCATGTCATTGAGGAAGGAAGTAGTCACAGCCACTCTTGGCTTACTAGAGCCTTCTGTGGTTTGCGATGGACGACAAGCTCCTAGCCCTATTAGGGACAATAGCAGAGCAAAACTGAACAATATTTTCTTCATATAGGTTCTCCTTTTATTTTTATTAAGCATACCTAACTATATAATTAGATTAAGCTAAAAAAATCATTTTGTCAACTGATTTTTAAATTTTTTGATATAATAGTCTCAGTAGAAAGCGAGTTCTCATGACACCAAACAAAGAAGATTACCTAAAATGTATTTATGAACTGGGTCAATTAGACCAAAAAATTACCAATAAACTCATCGCAGAGAAGATGGCCTTCTCCGCACCAGCCGTTTCCGAAATGCTCAAAAAAATGGTAGCCGAAGAGCTCATTTCTAAGGATGCCAAGGCAGGTTATCTCCTCAGCCAAACCGCCCTTGAAATGGTAGCCAGCCTCTATCGCAAACACCGCTTGATTGAAGTATTCTTAGTTGAGCAACTTGGCTACTCTCCAGAAGAAGTACATGAAGAGGCTGAGATTTTAGAACACACCGTTTCAGATCACTTTATCAATCGCCTAGACCTGCTACTGGAACAGCCTCAAACTTGTCCTCACGGGGGAAGCATTCCTCAAGCAGGACAACCGCTCATCGAACGCTACCAGACACGGCTGTCACAGCTAACTGAGACAGGGAACTACCAGCTTGTCCGTATCCATGACTTCTATCAACTCCTTCAGTACTTGGAACAACATGAATTAGCTGTCGGCGATTTACTAACCGTCACAGACTTCGATCACTTTGCCCAAACCATCACCATCCAGTACAAGGACAAAGAGCTCGCCGTCCCAACAGCCATCGCTCAACAATTATTCATCGAAAAAAGCAATCGCCCAGCCTAAACAAGCTGAGCGATTTTTTCTTCTAAAATAAATAGTTACCTCTTTTTCAAATTACGGAAAATAGATCTGGCTGCAAAAAATAGTTGCCCACATACATACACTAACCATAGTAGGAACCCTATATAAAAACAGCCCAATAGAAAATGAGGGTTATAGGTTAAAGGCTGCAAGACAAACATGAGAATCCCTACCAACCACCACCGCATGCCCCAGGTCATCTTTCTCTGGATAACCCACTCCAGCCAATCTTCTCCAACTGAACTTCTGGTTTCCAGATACTCTTGATTAAGGTCTTGAAAAAATTTTCTCATATTCCCAATCACCCCTGCACTTGATAGTTAGCAATTATAAAGTTACCAACTTCATCTTAGTATACAGGCATTTCCCAAAAATGTCTACTGTCAATTTTTATCCACCAATCCGCACCAAACCAAATAAAATTTGGAGGAGTAAAATGGAGGCATTATAGAAGCTATGTGCAAGGATAGTATCTGTCATTCGTCTATTGCACATATACAGATAGCCCAGATAAGCCCCTGTTATAAAGTGCCCTAAAAATGCTACTGAAAAGCTCCAAGTATGACAATAGGCAAATAGAAGGGCAGAAAATACGATGACCATTTGAGGACGCTTAGGAAAATACTGGGCTGTCTTTTCCAACAAAATTCCTCTGTATAGAAACTCTTCTAAAACTGGAGCAAACAAGACAACTGAGAGAGCCATCACCCTAAAATTTTCCGAATTTAACTGATTGACTGTATCCAAGGCGTTATAGTCGTTTAGTTTGCTTTTAGTACAAGGCAACGAGCTGCAGGCTGTACTGGAGTACGGCAAAGCGAGTTAACGAAGTAATCAAAGATAAACTAAATGACTATAGAATCACTAGCTAAGACCCAAATACTACCAAAGGAGGTTCAGGCAAGTTTGTCCAGTAAATACCAACGCTGTCATACCGACTATTTTAAAAATATTCAGCTTCTCTCTTGAAAAGACTTGATTCTTCACCATTCCTCGTCTGATGACAGAAAGTAGTGCCAATATTGCAAGACCAAGCCCTGTCATGACTGCAAGTTTTAGTAGCACACTCTCTTGAAAGGCTGTTATCCCCACATAAGCCGAAAATTGAATGAGCAAAGTGAGAAGCAAGGTACCCACTGCTAAACCGATGGATTTTATTATTCTCATATTCTCACCCACACTTTCTTCAGATATTTCAATCCTAATTTTTCTTGTTTCTAATGTATTGTCGAACGACACTCCATTTATTTAGCATTTTTATTGATTTGACTCAAAATAATCAACCAAGTGCCAATAATAATCCAGTCTTTTACAGAAAGCACCTTACTTTCGAGGTAATAATAGACAACTAGGGAAACATTCATAAAAAATAAAATAAAAAATAATAGCTTTCTATTCATAAATCCACTACAAAATGGAAGCTGAAAAAATCAACCATTCATTCCTCCTGTCAATGTTATTAAACTGTTTTTACTAGATGTTATTTCAAATACTACTTATTCTTTTTCCAATCTTTCATAGCACGAATTCCCCAACAGAGCAAGATTAAAAAAGTAATTGCTATGATGAATCCGATAAAACCGATTATTTTCTGGTAGAAATATTCTGCAGTCAAACCTCTATACAAACTTACTAGTCCTATGATTGAAAATAAGACTATGAAACCTAACTGTTGCAAGTACAAAGTAGGCTCCCACACTGTATGTTCTCCCTGCTTTCTTACTTCTTTCATAAAATAATAATTGACGACGAAAGAAGTAGACATACACATTCCAATTGTCACACACCATAAGATTTGAAGAGATATGACCTCTCTCATCATATAGAGAACAAATAAAACAATTAGAGGAAGTTGACCAGCCCAAAATCGAAAGAATATCAATTGTTTTTTCCTTGAATTATTTTCCTTCATATATAGTACCTCCAGTGTATATTACTGCTACACAATTGTTTTTCCTATTTTAGTATAATCTAACTCACCCTGATTTTTTCAGCCATGTCATGAACGGTCGATATTTTGTAATGAATGACCATTTTTTCGAGAAAATGCAAAAAAATCCAGCCTTTCGACTGGACTTGCATCTATAAATCTTAATCTATAAACACCAACTCCTGAACAAATCGATGATTGCTACTGTTCGTCGATATAGAAAATTTAGGATAGTTATCTAAAATAGCTTTTACATTAGCCAAGCCAATTCCTCGATTATCTCCTTTTGTAGAGTGACCATACTTAAAGATATGACTTGTTACTACCTTATCTTCGACAGTAGTATTTTCTACAACCACAATTTTTCGGTCATATTCCTGGAAGTAGGCAAATACAATATTTCCATTTGTACACCGCTCTGCAGCATCGATAGCATTATCTAATAAAATAGACAGAATCGTTATGAATTCTATCAACTCTAAAGCAGGTGGTTCAATTTCAGCATCTACTTCCACAGAAATTGCAATACCTTTTTTTTGTGCCTCCAGCATCTTAGATGACAGCAAACTCTTCACAGCAGGATTTTGTATATTGGATAATCTAGCTATATCGTACTTTCCATCATAGAATTTTCTATCCGAATCTGCTATCACTTCTTGATAAATTGAACGAATCGCAACAATATCCTCTTCCTTAATTGCTTCATTCAGACTAATAAGAATATTAGTGTAGTCATGTCGGAAACTTCGAATTTCTTTATAAAGCGACTCGATATGTCGACTATAGCGTCCCAAATCAATAATTTGTTTATCCTTCAATTCTTGGAATTCTCTATCACTTTTTTCTTTCTTTTTATAGTTTAAATACAATAGACTAACAACAAATATTATAAAATATACCAACAAAATATTTGTTCGAACATAATAAGGATCCCAATTTATGGTAATTTTATTATTTATACTTAAAAACTCAAATTGAGCCGTTGTTCTCACAAGTAAAAAATAAGTAATGAATGAAGCATTGAACCACCAAAATATCTTTCTCAGTTCTCTGTCTAATGTATCTACTTTTAAATCTTTTGCCTCAATTCTTAATCCTTTAAAAAATAACCGATAAAAAGGTATAAGAAGTAAGGTTAAAACTATATCAAATAGTAACCCTAAACTAGAATAGTTCAATTGAAATACAAATCTTAAGTATAAACCGATAATACGTTGAAACATATCCCCGATTACAAATGGTAATAAGCCATAAAATATTTTTTGAGTATTATTCCAATTTGTTTTTAAAAAAGGGAGAACAACCAAAAAAGAGAACGGCTCAAATAATAAAGAAACATCATAAAAAATTATTTGACAACCAGTTAAAAGAAAAGCAATCCAACATTTTTTCCAATTGCTCAAAAATAAACCACTGATTTGTTGAAGAATCATCAAACGAATCAGCATGTCAATAAAGAAGACCGTATCATAAAAAGGAGATATAAAAATATTCATCATTTAATCTCCAGCAAATCTGCAAGTTTCTTCTGCTTCAAACGAGAAACAAAACAAGAATCTCCATTCTCAAAATAGGCAATGTGGTTTGCTCTGTCCAACTTCGTTATATTTAAAGGATTCACTACACAAGAACGGTGTGCCTGGTAAAGTCGTTCGTCAGCTTTCGCTATATCGGATACCTTCCCGTAAAACTCAGTCTGACCTGTTTTCGTTTTTAAAATGACTTTATGTATTGTTGATGATGTTTCAAAATAAAGGATGTCACTAAAAGGAACTTGAATATGAGCAGTTTCAGTTTTGTATACAAAAGAATTTTCAGCTACAGTATGATCAATATTTTCAAAAGCATGCACTAATACATCTGATACTGCCTTTTGAAAGTCACTATCCCCCAGGCCTTTATCTATAAAATCTAAAGCAGAAACCCGATAACGATACGTTACCGGCATAAATTCTGAGTGAGTTGTTACAAAGACAATAACAGCGTAGGGATCGCGAGCACGAATTTCTTTAGCGATTTCCATTCCTTTCTTTTCTTCGCCTTTTATTTCAATATCTAAAAAGAAAAATTGGTGATTGCCTGCTTCCTCAATTGATTCCAATAACTGATTTGGTTTACCAAAAACTTCTAGGAATTTATATCTTACAGACGTTTCTTCAACACACCGCCTAATAGCATTTTCTAACCTACTCTGCTGAAAAAAATCATCTTCTAATACAAAAATATTAAGCATCGCTATCTCCTAAACTTTTTGTAAGTTATAATCATTATTATAGCATATTCAGGTAAAAGATAAATGTCCAACTTGACTTGATAGACCTACCGATGTATAATAAACATAGAAAAAGGTAGTTGCTGGAAACAACTACCCCTTGCAGAACCGTTTAAGACGGTGGCTTGTTATAAATTATTAAAAAATAGCCGTTAACCTGCCAAAGTTATAGACGGTTATTTTTTTGTTGTTTTTACCAATTCAAGAACTAACATCACGAGAGCGATAACAAAGTTACCAGCTACAAACATGAGTGTCAGCACCTCAAAGGTTGACAAGCAATAACCTCCGACGTGAGAGTTTTGAAACGATATTTTTCAAAACTCGAGCTAGTGCGAGCCCTAGACAAATCTTATAGGATTTGTCGTTGCCAGATGAGTAAGTTCACTTACCAGCTGGCTTGGGCTAGCCTTTCTGTTAGATTTTGATGATTTGCAGAGTAGAACAAAAAGTTCCATTCCACTTCTCTTAATTCTCGTCAACATCTCAGCGCAGTGGTTGATTGGCAGATTTGTTCGTGCTTCGCACTCCAAATCTGACCTAATCAACTGTGCGGGGGCGGTAAGACGAACTCATTTTCTACTAGTTGAGTTCTGTACCGCTCCCACCTACCTTTCAGAAATCAGAGCCACCGTCTTTACTTTTCTGCAAAAACTATTATAGCATATTTAATAAAGAATTGTAGTCCAATTTATACATAAAAAAACCAGCCTACTTGGGCTGGTTTTCTTGGAGTCGCTCTTTTAGGCGACGACGGTATAAAATCTGCGATGGAATGAAATAAAGAAAACTTGCCAAAATAATCCAACGTTTATCTATTCCACTAAAGTAAATCACTAAAATCAAAAGAAACGCAGTCGTCAAATAAAAGAAATGATTTTTGAGCAATTTTTTCATGGCAGCCTCCATACCTATTTTTTCAATATTAGTATATCAAAATACACAACTAGAGTACATACCATTGCCAAAAGTTTTACTTATTTTTCGTATCCAAAACAATGGTCACCGGCCCATCATTGACCAGACTGACCGCCATATCCGCCCCAAAAATACCCACTTCAATAGGCACAAAGGCTGACAGGGCTTGGTTAAAGGCATCGTAGAGTTGGCTGGCTCGGGCAGGAGCAGCCGCTCCTGTAAAGGCAGGGCGATTGCCTTTTTTGGTGTCCGCAAAAAGGGTAAATTGAGAAATGGATAAAATCTTTCCCCCTATATCTTGAACGGACTTGTTCATCTTGCCTGCCTCATCTGAAAATATCCGCATATTGACGATTTTCCGAACAGCATAGTCCAGGTCTTCCTGGCTGTCATCTGGCCCCACACCGACTAGGAGCAAAAGCCCTTGTTCAATTTGCCCATGGATACTTCCTTCGATGGTCACACTGGCCTGTGATACACGTTGTAATACAATTTTCATCTTATCCGTTGGTCCTTTTCACTGAGTAAACTTCTGGCACTGACTTAATCTTGTCCACCAGACTGGTCAAGGTTGCCAGGTTGGAAATACCAAAGGAAACGTGAATGGTCGCAAACTTCATATCCTTGGTTGGCTGGGCATTAACCGAAGAAATGTTCTTGCTGGCATTGGTCAAAACCTTGAGGACATCGTTGAGAAGACCTGAGCGGTTGAGACCGTAGATGTCAATGTTTGCCATATATTCCTTGGTCGAATTTTCATCCTCCCAGTCCACATCAATCAGGCGGACATCATAGTTTTCCTGACTCTTGAGGTTCATACAGTCTACACGGTGAACAGCTACCCCACGCCCCTTGGTGATATAGCCGACAATTTCATCGCCAGGTACTGGATTACAACATTTGGCAATCCGTATCAGCAAGCCTGATGCCCCTTCAATGACCACGCCACCTTCGTGACGGATTTTCAGACTATCTTTGTTGTCGTGTTTGACTTCGCCACCGTTGACCAATTCATCCGCGACAGCTTTGGCCTTAGCCCGCTCAGCTTCGCGACGCTCTTTTTCTGTCAGACGGTTAAAGATTGATATGGCAGAAACTTCTCCAAAACCAACTGCCGCAAAAAGGGATTCGTCGGTCTTATAGCTGGTCTTTTGCAGGACCTCATCCATGTGACGACGGTCCAGGTATTGGTTGGGAACGTAGCCATTTTCTTGGAGTAGGTTCTGAAGCATCTCACGCCCTTTTGAAACAGACAATTCCTTGTCCTGATTCTTGAAGAACTGCTTGATTTTATTGCGGGCCTTGTGGGTTTTAACCAGGTTGACCCAGTCACGACTTGGACCGAAAGAGTTGGCAGAGGTGATGATTTCCACCTGATCGCCTGTCTTAAGCTTGGTCGTAAGAGGAACCATACGACCGTTGACCTTGGCACCTGTCGCCCGCTCACCGACCTTGGTATGAATTTCATAGGCGAAGTCAATCGGTACGGAGTCCTTAGGCAATTCACGCACCGCACCATCTGGCGTGAAAACGTAAATACGCTCTGTAAAAATATCGTCCTTAACAGAATTTACAAAGGTTTGCGCATCCCCAGCTCCTTCTTGGAGTTCAATCAGGTTGTTAATCCAGCGCAACTCTTTTTCACTAGCAGTTGCCTTGCCACCACGCTTGTAAGCCCAGTGAGCTGCCACCCCATATTCCGCCACCTGATGCATTTCCATGGTCCGAATTTGGAACTCGATTGGACCTCTCGGTCCGTAAACCGTGGTATGAATAGACTGGTAGCCGTTAGCTTTTTGGTTGGCAATGTAGTCCTTGAAGCGACCTGGCATAGGTTTCCACAATTCATGAATATACCCTAACATAGCATAGACATCGCTCGGAGTATCCATGATACAACGAATGGCAATCAAGTCATAGAGTTGATCAAACCGCTTTTTCTTATCGTGCATTTTGCGATAGATAGAGTAAATATGCTTGGGTCTACCGTAAATCTGACCATGTAGATGGCGCTCTTCTGTATAGTCTCTTAGCTTATCAACAACTTCATTGACCAACTCTTCCCGTTCACGACGCTTCTCATTCATCATGCGCGTAATCTTGTAGAATTCAATCTCATTGAGATAGCGGAAAGACATATCTTCCAATTCCCACTTGATAGAAGAAATACCTAGACGGTGGGCAAGCGGTGCATAGATTTCCATTGTTTCACGTGAAATACGTTCCTGCTTGTCCTTGCGCAAGTGCTTAAGAGTCCGCATGTTATGCAAACGGTCGGCTAATTTGACCAGAATTACCCGCATATCTTGAGACATAGCAATCAGCATATTTCGGTGGTTTTCAGCCAACTGCTCCTCATGAGACTTATACTCAACCTTACCCAGTTTGGTCACACCACCGACAATATGGCGAACCTCTGGACCAAATTCAGCCTCCATATCATCCAAGGTTACATCCGTATCCTCAACCACATCATGTAAGAAACCACAGGCAACCGTCACAGCATCCAGCTTAAGTCCTGCTAAAATACCTGCTACCTGGATCGGGTGTACAATATAGGGCTCGCCCGATTTACGAAATTGGGACTTGTGTGCCTCTGTCGCAAAATCCAAAGCTTTCTTGACAAATATAACATCTTCTTCCGGTAAATAGGTGGCTGTCAAGGCAACCACTTCCTCCCCAGTGTAGTTAATTTCTTTCATATCTTTACTCTTCCTCTTATATTTCCTACTATTCTACCATTTTCACGAAAAAAGAAAAAGGAATCTAACATAAGACTACTAATTACAAACAATCTAAACCAAGTTCAGATTCAGCGAACGTTCTTGTTTTCTTTCGTTTTCTTGTTGTTTTCACTCATTTTTCAAACGAACGTTCAGAATTAGTCTTGAATTTTGCATTTCTTAGCTGTATAATGATTGTAGAAGATTATTACAAAAAGAAAATGGAGGATTCTTATGAATTTTCGTTTCAGTAAGTGTGCTGTAGCACTCACACTAGCTCTCTTGGCTGCAAGCAATCCAAAATTAGCTCAAGCCGAAGAGATTCTCAACACAACTCCAGCTTCTTCAACCGAAGCAAGTCAGGCTGTACCAGTTGAAACTGACACCACAGAGAAAGCTGATAATACAGAATCTCCTGCTCCAGCCACTACCGAAGCTGAAAATCCAAGCTCTTCCGAGACAGCTGAAACTAGTGATCCTACGAGCGAGACAACTGACACAACTGCTTCAGAAGCACGCACGGTCACTCCTGCTGCAACTGAAACTAGCCAGCCTGTTGAAGGACAAACTGTTGATGTTCGCATTCTCGCAACAACTGACCTCCATACGAACTTGGTCAACTATGACTATTACCAAGATAAACCAGTGGAAACACTTGGTCTAGCAAAAACAGCTGTTCTTATCGAAGAGGCAAAAAAAGAAAATCCAAATGTTGTATTGGTAGATAATGGAGACACCATTCAAGGTACTCCTCTTGGAAATTACAAGTCTATCGTTGATCCTATTGAAGAAGGCGAACAACATCCTATGTACGCTGCCTTAGAGACTCTGGGATTTGATGTCGGCACACTTGGCAACCACGAATTTAACTACGGCCTTGCCTACCTCGAAAAAGTAATTCGTACAGCCAACATGCCTCTAGTCAATGCCAATGTCCTCGACCCGACTACGAAAGACTTTCTCTACACCCCTTATACCATTGTGAAAAAGACATTCACAGACACCGAGGGTAAAAAGGTTGCACTAAATGTCGGTGTTACAGGGATTGTTCCCCCTCAAATTCTCAACTGGGACAAAGCTTATCTAGAAGGAAAAGTGATTGTCCGTGATGCAGTTGAAGCCGTTCGCGATATTATCCCAACCATGCGAGAAAATGGCGCAGACATCGTTCTGGTCCTTTCCCACTCAGGTATCGGCGATGATCAATATGAAGTCGGCGAGGAAAATGTCGGTTACCAAATCGCCAGCCTGTCAGGAGTTGATGCGGTCATCACAGGTCACTCCCACGCAGAATTCCCAGGAACTGCCGAAAAACCAAGCTTCTACGCTAAATATTCTGGCGTGGATGATACAAATGGTAAAATCAACGGCACTCCTGTCACCATGGCGGGTAAATACGGTGATCACCTCGGCGTCATCGACCTCAATCTGGTCTTTAAAGATGGCAAATGGACAACTACTTCTAGCAAAGCGGCTATTCGTAAAATCGATACAAAATCATCTGTAGCAGATGGTCGCATCATTGACCTTGCTAAAGAAGCCCATAACGAAACCATCAACTATGTTCGCCAACAAGTCGGTGAAACAACTGCTCCAATCAACAGCTTCTTTGCCCTTGTTCAAGATGATCCTTCTGTACAGATTGTTAACAATGCACAGATTTGGTATGCAAAACAACAATTGGCGGGTACTTCAGAAGCTAATCTACCAATCCTATCTGCGGCTGCACCATTTAAGGCTGGTACTCGAGGCGATGCTTCAGCCTATACAGACATTCCTGCTGGCCCAATCGCCATCAAGAACGTAGCAGACCTTTACCTCTACGACAACGTTGTAGCCATCTTGAAAGTCAACGGTGCCCAACTCAAAGAATGGTTGGAAATGTCCGCAGGGCAATTCAACCAGGTTGACCCAAGCTCAACAGAACCACAAAACCTAGTCAACACAGATTTCCGCACTTACAATTTTGACGTTATTGACGGAGTAACTTATCAGTACGATATTACGCAACCAAATAAATACGATCGTAATGGTAAGGTAGTCAACGAAACTGCCAGCAGAGTTCGGAATCTGCAATACAATGAGCAAGATGTGACGGCTGATCAAGAATTCATCGTCGTGACCAACAACTACCGTGCAAACGGTACTTTCCCTGGGGTCCGCGAAGCTTCTGTCAACTACTTGCTCAACCTGGAAAACCGCCAAGCCATCATCAATTATATTATCGCTGAGAAAGTTATCAACCCTACAGCAGACAATAACTGGACCTTTACAGATAGCATCAAGGGACTCGACCTCCGCTTCTTGACAGCAGATCGTGCGAAAGCTCTAGTTGCTGACCAAGAAGGTATTGTCTACCTACAGGCTTCAACTGCCAGCGAAGGGTTCGGTGAGTTCAAATTCGTCTATACTGAACCTAAAGTAGTGACTCCAGATGAACAGCAGTCAGATCAAGGTAATACAGGTCAAGATATTGTACTCGAATCTGGTCAACGAATTACTCTTCCAGCGGTAAATCCACCAGCTCCTGCTTCACAACATAAATTGGCTAGTCCACATTCACAAGCGAGCACCAAGACACTCCCTGCAACAGGAGAAGCTACCTCTATGCTTAGTCTGCTTGGTCTCACTTTGATTGGTTTTGTCGGCGCATGGACTAAGAAAAAAGAACATTAAAATAATCATGACCACCCGTCAAACGGGTGGTTTGAACAAGGGCTGTAAGCCCACATCACCAGCCAGCGCCTAAAGACGCTGGCTTTCACTTTGTTCAAGCCTCACTGCTTTTGACTCGTCACTAGCCTCTTAAAGAGGCATTCGTACTACTTGCCATTATCCCTAAAGGGATCTTCATACTCTTTTACACTCAATTTATCAAGTGCTATATCATGCTTTTCCTGCTCTTGAATATATTTCTTAATTGTGGCTTCATTAAGTCCAACTGTACTTACATAATAGCCCTCTGCCCAGAAATGGCGATTGCCAAATTTATATTTGAGATTGGCGTGTTTATCAAACATCATAAGAGCACTCTTACCTTTTAAATATCCCATAAAGCTTGATACACTTAATCGCGGAGGAATACTGACTAACATATGAACATGATCCGGCATCAGATGTCCTTCGATAATTTCTACGCCTTTATAACTACACAAACGTCGGAATATTTCTCCCAAACTACTTCGATATTGATTATAGATGATTTTTCGTCTATACTTAGGGGTGAAGACAATGTGGTATTTACACAGCCAATTTGTATGTGATAAACTATGTGCCTTTTGTGCCATACTTTTCTCCTCTCGCTTTACAATAGGCTTGAACACCTTTATTGTATCGCGTTTGGAGTTTTTTTGGTATAACCTTCGTCGCACACCCGCATAGCGGGTGGTTTATTTGTCACGCACCTTACGGAGCGTGACGGACTAAAAGTCACATAATCAG
>NZ_JAIJZP010000008.1:0-91782 GCF_019754175.1 Streptococcus sp. 2018162
TTTGATGCGACGTCTAGCGTCAAAAGAGTTCTCGACTTAACAAGACACCTCTACTTTATCATAAAGAAAAAGTAGTGAGTACTTTCTCCCGTCGGAGATTTCCTCACTACTAATCTTAGTATGTTTTAGACTGGTCGAGTTCTGTCCCACTCCCTTATTTCACAATCAATCCGTCCCAAGCATCCATGCCACCTGCAATATCATTTGCCTTATATCCCTTAGATGACAGGATTTCTCTGGCCAGCTTGCTACGTTTTCCGCTCTTACAGATGAGGAGATAGTGTTGGTCGACCGGTCCATCAAATGTGGCAATCCGATCCATGGGACAATTAATAGCACCATCAATATGACCAGCTGAATATTCTTCTGGGTCACGAACGTCTAGTAATTGCACCGATTCAGTTTGTATCAACCCAAGCAATTCTACAGCAGTCAAAGTTATAGTTTGTTCATGTTTTTCTTGCATAATTCCCTCTTCCGTTGGTTTAAATTAATAAGAACAATACCAAATCTTAGCTGGACTTGTCAAGAAGGATTGACTTTTAGATTAATAAAACCTAAGATATGTATTAAGAAGAAAAAAAGGAGCAGATGTATGCCTACAGAAAAAGAAAAGATGATAGCAGGACAATTTTATATAGCTGCCGATCCAGAACTTAGACAAATGAGAACGCTGGCTCGCCAAAAGATGCGGGACTTCAATAATGAATTAGATGGCTCTATACGTTCTCAAATCTTGAAAAACTGGTTTGGAACTACAGGTGAGCGGATTTACATGGAGCCAAATTTCTACTGTGATTACGGAAGTAACATCCATGTCGGAGAGGATTTTTATGCTAATTTCAACTGTACTATGCTTGATGTCTGTCCGATACGAATTGGGAAAAATGCCATGCTTGGTCCCAATGTGCAATTGTTGACTCCCTTGCATCCCTTGGACCCTGACGAACGCAATTCTGGCTTGGAATACGGGGCTCCTATTACCATTGGTGATAATTTCTGGGCTGGTGGTGGTGTGACAATCTTACCAGGCGTGACCTTGGGGGACAATGTCGTTGTTGGTGCTGGTTCTGTTGTAACCAAGTCTTTTGGTGATAATGTCGTTTTAGCGGGAAATCCTGCGCGTGTTATCAAAGAAATACCTCAAAAATAATTCTTCCATTTGGGAGAATTTTTTCTTTCCATTACGAACAATAAGAATGAGGTGAAGAAAATGAATAATTTTGAATTGTTTAAATGGAAAAAAGCAGGTTTGACCAATCTTAATATTAATAAAGTTTTGGCCTATCAAGAAAAACACGGTAAAAAATTGACCTTACGTAATGTCGCTGTAGTGTCTGAATGTAAAAATCCAGTGCTATTCATGGAAAATTATAAGAATCTAGATACAAAAGCCTGTCGCGAGGAATTTAATAAGTATCCATCATTTTCAATTTTAGATGATATCTATCCTTTGGCGCTCAAACAGATTTACAATCCACCTGTACTTTTGTTTTATCAAGGGGATTTAGAATTGCTAGAAAAATCAAAGCTGGCAGTTGTTGGTACACGAAATGCCAGTAAAAACGGTGTTCAGTCAGTTCAGAAGATTATCAAGGAATTGAGTAATCGCTTTGTCATTGTTAGTGGTTTGGCAAGAGGAATTGATACGGCTGCCCACATCGCCAGTTTGAAAAATGGAGGTCAAACCATTGCTGTAATCGGAACAGGTTTAGATAATATTTATCCAAAAGAAAATAAAGATTTGCAGACCTATATTGGCAAACACCATCTGGTGCTGACAGAGTATGAAGCTGGTGCTCAGCCACTCAAATACCATTTCCCAGAACGTAACCGCATCATTGCTGGGTTGGTAGAAGGTCTGGTGGTCTGTGAGGCAAAAATGCGGTCTGGTAGCTTGATTACTTGCGAACGTGCCTTGGAAGAAGGAAGGGAAGTCTATGCCATTCCTGGTTCCATTATGGACGGAAAATCAGATGGTTGTCATCATCTGATTCAAGAGGGGGCAAAGTGCATCACATCAGGCTTGGACATCATTTCTGAGTATCAATTTTAAAACAAGTCTTCCTATAGGAAAATAAATATCTTGACACTGACTGAAAAATAGTATATTCTTTGTGAGGTTAAAAATATTTGTAAGGTATAAGAATGGCTACAAAAACAGTTAGTAAGAAAAAAACAACAACCAAGAAAAATCTCGTTATTGTAGAGTCGCCTGCTAAGGCAAAAACAATCGAAAAATATCTTGGTAAAAATTATAAGGTCGTTGCTTCAGTCGGGCATATTCGAGATTTGAAGAAATCTAGTATGTCTATTGACTTTGATAACAACTATGCACCTGAGTACATCAACATACGTGGAAAAGGACCACTCATCAATTCTTTGAAAAAAGAAGCAAAAAATGCTAAGCAAGTCTTTCTCGCGAGTGACCCGGACCGTGAAGGAGAAGCAATTTCTTGGCATTTGGCTCACATTTTGGGATTGGACGCAAACGATAAAAACCGTGTTGTCTTTAATGAAATTACAAAAGATGCAGTAAAAAATGCCTTTCAGGAGCCACGTGCTATTAATCTAGACTTGGTAGATGCCCAGCAAGCTCGACGCGTCTTAGACCGTATTGTAGGGTACTCCATATCACCTATTTTATGGAAGAAAGTCAAAAAAGGTCTGTCAGCAGGACGTGTTCAATCGGTTGCTCTCAAATTAATAATCGACCGTGAAAATGAAATCAGCAATTTCAAACCAGAAGAATATTGGACAATTGATGCAACCTTCAAAAAGGGGAGCAAAAAATTCCAGGCTTCATTCTACGGTATAGATGGAAAGAAAACTAAAATTGAAAACAATGAGCAGGTTAAAGAAATTCTCGCCCGACTCGATGGGGATGATTTCTTAGTAGAACAGGTTGAGCGTAAGGAACGTAAACGAAATGCACCTCTGCCTTACACAACTTCTACTATGCAGATGGATGCGGCTAATAAAATCAATTTCCGTACTCGTAAAACCATGATGGTTGCCCAACAACTTTATGAGGGTGTCAGTCTTGGCGCAGGTGGTACCCAAGGTTTGATCACCTATATGCGTACGGATTCAACACGTATTAGCCCTGTTGCACAAGCACAAGCTGCTGACTTTATCACGGAGCGTTTTGGTGCTACCTATTCAAAGCATGGTAATAAAGTAAAAAATGCCAGTGGTGCACAAGATGCCCACGAAGCCATTCGTCCATCAAATGTTAACTTAACACCTGAATCAATTGCAAAATATCTGGACAAGGACCAATTACGACTATATACACTGATTTGGAATCGTTTTGTCGCAAGTCAGATGGCTGCAGCAGTTTTTGATACCATGAGTGTTCGTTTGGGTCAAAATGGTATTGTCTTTGCTGCTAATGGTAGCCAAGTAAAATTCGATGGTTATATGGCTGTCTATAACGACGCTGATAAAAATAAGATGTTGCCAGATATGGAACAAGGTGACACGGTGGTACGCGCGTCAACAAATCCAGAACAACACTTTACTCAGCCACCAGCTCGCTACTCTGAAGCAACCTTAATTAAAACATTAGAAGAGAATGGTGTAGGTCGCCCGTCAACCTATGCACCAACAATTGAAACCATTCAAAAACGTTACTATGTTAAGCTTGCGGCTAAGCGATTTGAACCAACTGAACTCGGAGAAATCGTTAATAAGCTGATTGTTGAATTCTTCCCAGATATTGTCAATGTCAAATTTACAGCCGATATGGAACAAAAATTGGATGATGTAGAAATCGGGAAAGAGCAGTGGCAGAAGGTCATTGACGGTTTCTATCAGCCATTCAAGGTAGAATTATCTAAGGCAGAAGAACAGATGGAAAAAATCCAAATTAAGGATGAACCAGCTGGCTTTGACTGTGATGTTTGTGGACATGAAATGGTCATCAAGTTAGGTCGTTTTGGAAAATTCTATGCATGTAGCAATTTCCCTGATTGCCGCAATACCAAGCAAATCACTAAAGAAATCGGTGTGACTTGTCCGGTTTGCCAAAAAGGTCAGGTGATCGAACGCAAGAGTAAACGCAATCGTCTTTTCTATGGTTGCGATCGCTACCCAGAGTGTGAATTTACTTCTTGGGACAAGCCAGTCGGGCGTTCTTGTCCGAAATGCGACCACTATCTCGTTGAGAAAAAAGTTCGTGGTGGTGGTAAACAAGTTGTCTGTCCAAATGGTGACTACGAAGAAGACAAGATTAAATAAGATTAAACTGCTATTCTCAAGGGAATAGCAGTTGTTTTTTATAGTCATGTTAGTTTATCTTAGCTTACTTAGACAAGCGGAGGCTGGGCAAAAAGTCCAAAGTCACTTCTCAGAGTAGTGGTTGATTGGGTTTAACAGGCCAGTAGAGTAAAACTGTTCAGTGAACTGTTTCAGCCTGAGCTTAGAAATGAAAAAATCGAGCTAAAAAGGTTGGAGATAGGATTTGCGAAGCAAATCACAGCAGTTCGTGTTTCACATTCCAAGTCTGACCTCTACAACTGAAGTGAACTAAACGGCAATACCAGTTTGAAAAAATGTTTAAAAAATTAAAAAAATAGGAGAAAAGTCTTGCATTATTGAAAATACTGTGTTATGATAATTGAGGTTTGAAAAAACTGACCTAAGACAGTAGGGGAGCTGGACTCATAAACATCCTACCGAGGCACAAAACGATTATTGAGATAAACGTATTTGTACTTTCGTGTCTAGGTTTAGGTGCGATTTTTTTGTGCCTAGCCCAAAATAAAAACGGAGGTAAAAAAATGAGTGAAGCTATTATCGCTAAAAAAGCGGAATTAGTAAATGCCGTTGCTGAGCAAATGAAAGCTGCAACATCTATCGTTGTTGTAGACGCTCGTGGTTTGACAGTAGAACAAGATACAGTTCTTCGTCGTAACTTGCGTGGTGCAGAAGTTGAGTACAAAGTTATCAAAAACTCAATCTTGCGTCGTGCTGCTGAGCAAGCTGGTCTTGAAGGTCTTGCAGAATTGTTTGTAGGTCCATCTGCAGTTGCATTCTCAAACGATGCAGTTGCTCCAGCTAAAACAATTTACGATTTCGCGAAAACTGCTGATGCTCTTGAAATCAAAGGTGGAGCTGTAGAAGGTAAAGTTTCTTCTAAAGAAGAAATAGAAGCACTTGCTACATTGCCAAACCGCGAAGGCATGCTTTCTATGTTGCTTTCTGTACTTCAAGCGCCAGTTCGCAACGTTGCATACGCTGTCAAAGCTGTTGCAGAAAAAGAAGACGCAGCTTAATGCGTCAGAGCGTAGCTGCTTAGTGCTACAAACTATTTAAAAACCTAAATTGGAGGAAAATCACAATGGCATTGAACATTGAAAACATTATTGCTGAAATTAAAGAAGCTACTATCCTTGAGCTTAACGACCTTGTTAAAGCTATCGAAGAAGAATTTGGTGTAACTGCAGCTGCTCCTGTAGCTGTTGCTGCAGCTGGTGGTGCTGCTGAAGAAGCTAAAGATTCATTCGACGTTGAATTGACATCTGCTGGCGACAAAAAAGTTGGCGTTATCAAAGTTGTACGTGAAATCACTGGTCTTGGTCTTAAAGAAGCTAAAGAGCTTGTTGACGGTGCACCAGCTATGGTTAAAGAAGGCGTTGCAACTGCAGAAGCTGAAGAAATCAAAGCTAAATTGGAAGAAGCAGGCGCTTCAGTTACTCTTAAATAATAGAGTTTCCAATCAAAATAAAAACCTATCACTTAATGTGGTAGGTTTTTTCGTTCTATTGTTGCAAACGTTTTCGTTGTGGGGTATAATATAAAAAATGCTGTCTAAAGATTAGGAGAAAGACATGAAAAGTTACAAAAACTATATCTTCGATTTTTATGGTACATTGGTTGATATTCGTACAGATGAAAATAAACTAGAGGTCTGGAATCAGCTAACACAGATTTACAATGCTTTTGGTTGTTCCTATCGGCCGCGCCAGTTGAAAAATGCCTATCATCGTTTTGTAGAAGAGGCAGAGAGATCTCTCGCGGAAACAGTGAGTTATCAGTATGTTGAAATTGATTTAGAAACAATCTTCATTCGCCTATTAACGGATGCACCAAATGAAAACCAAAGTACCAATAAACCGACTGATTTAGAGACTTTTGGACAAGTAGTAGCCGCGATTTTCCGCGTACTTTCACGTGAAAAGTTGGAGGCTTATGAAAATACCCTAACTAGTCTACAGACATTAAAGGATAGAGAAGCACGATTATTTATTCTCTCCAATGCTCAACGAATTTTTACTCAGGCAGAAATTGAACAGACAGGTTGTGCTGATTTGATGGAAAAAATTTATATCTCTTCCGACTTTAAGATGAAGAAGCCTGAACCAGCATTTCTTCAACTGGTTTTAGAGGAAAATAATCTTGATGTTGAGGAAACGGTTATGATTGGTAATGATTTGACATCCGATATAGCTATTGCTCATGAATTGGGAATGGATTCCATTTTGCTGAATACTTTCCCGTATAGTCAGGAAGAAATCGACTCTTATAGGAGACTTGGTTGGAACTTTGAGGTTGTTGGAGATATAGCGGAGCTATTGTAAATAAGCTATAGAATAACAAATGTTATACATAAAATATATTATGTAAAAAATAGGAGCTACTTTCATTTCAATGAAGGTAGTTTTGTCTTTTCTAGCCATTTTCTGGTATACTAGATAGGTATAAAATTTAGAAAGGTTCTGTTTTGGGGTATTCCCAAACAGTAGTCAGATCTTCTGGCTAGAGGTATTAGTTTCATGTCTCAAACCCACATTAATGTTATCGGAGCTGGCTTGGCTGGCTCAGAAGCTGCTTATCAGATTGCCAAACGCGGCATTCCTGTCAAACTCTACGAGATGCGAGGTGTCAAAGCCACTCCTCAGCACAAGACCGACAAGTTTGCTGAGTTGGTTTGTTCCAATTCGTTCCGTGGTGACAGTTTGACCAACGCGGTCGGTCTGCTCAAGGAAGAGATGCGTCGCCTGGATTCCATTATCATGCGAGCTGGTGAGGCTCACCGTGTGCCGGCTGGCGGGGCTATGGCCATGGACCGTGAGAATTTCTCTCAAGCAGTCACAGATGAGATTCACAACCACCCGCTAATTGAGGTCATTCGTGGCGAGATTACTGAGATTCCCGAAGATGCGATTACAGTTATCGCGACGGGACCTTTGACATCTGACGCCTTGGCGGAGAAGATTCACGCCCTCAACGGTGGCGACGGTTTTTACTTCTACGATGCGGCAGCGCCGATTGTGGACAGCTCGACCATTAACATGGACTTGGTTTATCTTAAGTCCCGTTACGACAAGGGAGAGGCTGCCTATCTCAATGCTCCGATGAATAAGGAGCAGTTCACCGCTTTCTATGAGGCCTTGATTTCAGCTGAGGAAGCACCGCTTAACTCCTTTGAAAAAGAAAAATACTTTGAAGGCTGTATGCCTATTGAGGTCATGGCCAAACGTGGCATCAAAACCATGCTCTATGGTCCAATGAAACCAGTTGGTCTGGAATACCCAGAAGACTACAAGGGACCTCGTGACGGCGAATACAAGACACCGTACGCAGTTGTCCAGCTCCGTCAGGATAACGCAGCAGGTAGCCTTTACAATATTGTTGGCTTCCAGACCCATCTCAAGTGGGGGGAGCAGAAGCGGGTCTTCCAGATGATTCCAGGGCTTGAAAATGCGGAGTTTGTCCGCTACGGCGTTATGCACCGCAATTCCTACATGGATTCGCCAAACTTATTGGAACAGACCTTTGCGACCAAGAAAAATCCTAATCTTTTCTTTGCAGGTCAAATGACAGGAGTAGAAGGCTATGTCGAGTCTGCTGCCTCTGGCTTAGTGGCTGGTATCAACGCTGTTCGCCGCTTCCGTGGCGAAGACCCAGTCATCTTCCCGCAAACAACAGCCATCGGAGCTCTGCCATTCTACATCACCCACACCGAAAGCAAGCACTTCCAGCCTATGAATGTCAACTTTGGCATCATCAAGGAGCTGGACGGTCCGCGTATCCGCGATAAGAAGGAGCGTTACGAGGCAATAGCAGAGCGTTCCCTCAAGGACTTGGAAGAGTTTTTGGGCTATTGATGTATAGAAAGTTGACGTAATGGAAGAAACGATTTTCAAGTTAGAAGGACATAATGGAGATTATTTTTCCTTAGAGGGATGCCCCTTATCAATGGGCTCCTCTTCTGACGGGGGAATCTCCATTGAAGCCAATCTTTATGTATCTGCTGGAGTTTTTCAAATCAATGGAGCCAAAGTTTATCTTTCAACCACCTTTCTAGAAAAGTTTTTTAAGGATTTGTGCTTGATGCATGGCAGTTTATCAGGACAGGCTGGTTATAAACCCCAGTTTGATGATGAATTACAATTTGACATTAGCATGCTAAAAGGTGGAAAGTTGCAACTAAAAGGGGTTTATCAAGAATACTCTTATGACTTTTCGCTGATGAAATTTGAAATGGAAAGTGATCAGACTTTTCTGGCACAACCATTACTGGATTTGAAAAAGTTTCTTGGTCATAATTTTTGACTTGCTAAGGATATCATCTATCTCCAGACACCTTCGGGTGTCTTTTGTGTTATACTGGGATTAGAAAAGCGGAGGAGAAATACGATGCACCACGATACTTGGAAGGGAATTATTCTGCAGAAACAAGGTCTGTTGAAACCCCAGTCTGTTCAGCAAATCTGCCAAAATCTCAATGGTTTGCAGGCTCAGTTTCAGCCCTATGTTCATGTCGGATTTCGTAACCGTATGACAGCGGAGGATTTTCATGAGGGTAGCTGGCAGGAGGAGTTGACACGCCAGTGGTCCATTCGGCGAACGGTTCATGCCTATCTCAAGTCGGAAATTCCCCTCTATATCCACGAGGGGCGGCTGGCCAGCACCGAATATTTAAAGACAGAAGGACGGGACGGTTTTAGTCCTCAGACCAAGCAGAAATATCACCAGCTGATTTTAGAAGCCCTTGAGCAAGGTCCTATGACCCGTGAGGAACTCAAGGTCCTTTGCCGTGGGGAAAAGATGACGCAGGAAGAGGAGAAGCTGGTCTTTAACGCCTGGGGCGGCCTCTTTCGCTACATGGTCGAGCGTGGAGAAGTCTATCAAGAATACGGTGCCAAGCGTTTTTATCGTCTGATAGACTTTCAGCCACTTTCTCGGGAAAAAGCAGAGCTGGAAATCGCTCGACGGTATTTTGCAGGTTTTGGCCCTGTCAGTTTAGCGGATGCTCGTTATTATTTCAAGGAAAATAAGTCAACGGTTCTAAACTGGATGAAGCAATTAGACCTGAAAACTCTTGAAGTAGCAGGAGAAGAACGCTTTTATCTGGGAGAATTAGAAGAAGCAGAACTGCCTGACTGCCTCTTCGTTGCAGGATTTGACCAACTTTTGCTAGGCTATGAAAAGAAAGCTAATCCCTTTTTTAATCCTAAATACATCCGTAATATCTATACTTTGACGGGTATTGTCAAACCTGTTGTATTTTATAAAGGGCGATTTGTGGCAACATGGAAACGAGATAAAGGTACCATTTTGCTAGATATTTTTGAAGACATCACACAACAAGAAGAAAAAGAATTGGATTATTACCGCCAAATGTATGAGAAAATTCTGTGACATTAACTAACTATGTTCGGAAAATCCGAAAATTGCAAATAAATAACTAAATTTTCTGAATATTCCAGAAAAACTATGATATAATACTTAAAATACGGAAGGAAGAGATAGATATGAATAAGTCTTACTTTTATTTGGACATGAGAACTCATGAATTAGATGTACCATTTACAGGAAGAAAACGTCGAGTCCGTGTTTTATTGCCGAAAGGATATGCTGAAAATACAGAAGAGACCTATCCCGTTGTTTATTTCCACGATGGGCAAAATGTACTCTACAGTAAGGAAGCTTTTTCAGGTCATTCATGGAAAGTCATCCCAACTATTAAGCGTAATCCAGACATTGCAAAAATGATCGTAGTGGCTATTGATAATGATGGTGCTGATCGCATGCATGAATACGCTGCTTGGAAGTTTAGTGAGATGGGGATTCCTGGGGTGCAGTTCGGTGGTAAGGGAACCTTGTATGCTGAATTTGTGATGGATGTAGTCAAGCCCTTCATTGATCAAAATTACCGTACCAAGTCTGACAAGGCCCACACAGCTATGATCGGCTCATCGTTGGGAGGCAATATCACCCAGTTTATGGGATTGGCTTATCAGAACCAGATTGGCTGTCTAGGAGTATTTTCATCTGCCAACTGGCTTCATCAAGATGCTTTCGACCGTTATATTGAACGTCAACAATTAGACTCAGATCAACGTGTCTACATCTATGTTGGGACAGAGGAAGCAGATGATACAGATAAAACGCTGATGGCTGGCAATATCAAGCAGGCCTATATTAATTCGTCTTTAAGCTATTATCGTCAGTTGATTGCTGGCGGTGTTGAATTGGACAATATCGCCTTGGAAGTTGTTTCGGGAGCTGTTCACAATGAGGAGGCTTGGGCGCTCTATTTGCCAGCTTGCCTACGATTCCTAAGCGAACATTGGTCATAAAACAAAAATATTTAAACAGGAGGCTTTACTATGCATGTTGAATTTTTAAGTCATTGGTCAGGTAATCTTGGCAGAGAAATGAATCTAAATCGCTATGGTCACGCAGGAATTCCAGTTGTCGTATTTGCTTCATCAGGCGGATCTTACAATGAATATGCTGATTTTGGGATGATTGAAGCTTGTCGTGGCTCGATTGAAGCAGGTCATGTTCAGTTTTTCACCCTGACAAGTTTTGATACAGAAAGCTGGTTGGCAGACTGGAAATCCATTCATGATAAGGCAGAAGCTCACCGTGCCTATGAACGTTATGTGATTGAAGAAGCGATTCCATTTATCAAGCATAAAACAGGCTGGTTTGATGGTATGATGGCAACAGGTTGCTCAATGGGAGCTTATCATGCACTGAATTTCTTCTTACAACATCCAGATGTTTTTACAAAAGTCATTGCACTTTCTGGGATTTACGATGCACGATATTTCAATCATCATCAAGACTATGGCAATGACGATGCTGTCTATCAAAACTCACCATCAGATTACATTTGGAACCAAAACGACGGCTGGTTTATTGATAAATACCGCCAGGCTGATATTATCGTCTGCACAGGTTTGGGCGATTGGGAACAAGACGGTCTGGACTCATTCTACAACCTAAAACGTGCCTTTGAAGAGAAGAATATCCCAGCTTGGTTTGATACTTGGGGAACAGATGTGGCCCACGACTGGGTGTGGTGGAGAAAGCAAATGCCATTCTTCCTTCATTCTATCGGATTATAAACTAGAAAGGGCTACCTATGAATTATCTCGTTATTTCACCTTTTTATCCGGAAAATTTTCAACCATTTACCATTGAATTGGCTAAAAAAGAAGGCGTTACGGTTCTAGGTATCGGGCAAGAACCTTACGACCAATTGCCTGAAGAACTTCGTAATGCCTTAACAGAATACTTCCGTGTTGAGAATCTTGAAAACTTGGATGAAGTCAAGCGTGCAGCAGCCTTTCTTATTTACAAGCATGGTCCAATCGACCGAGTGGAATCACACAACGAGCACTGGTTGGAAAATGACGCCGCACTCCGTGAACAATTTAATATTTTTGGAGCTAAGCCAAGTCATCTTAAAAAGACAAAATTCAAGTCTGAAATGAAGAAATATTTCTCCAAAGCAGGTGTTCCTGTTGTGCCAGGTATGGTTGTCAAAGCAGAAAAAGATATTGAAAAGGCCGTGAAAACAATTGGCTTCCCAATGATTGCCAAGCCCGACAACGGCGTTGGGGCATCTGGTACCTTTAAATTAACAAAAAAAGCTGACCTGGAAACCTTTAAAGAAGCCTGGGATGGTCAAACAGCCTATTTCTTTGAAAAATTTGTCAATTCAAGCATTATCACAACCTATGATGGATTGGTGGATAGCAAGGGAAATGTTGTTTTCGAAACAGGTTTAACCTATGTTCATACTCCTCTGGAGCTAATGTTGTCTAGAAAGGACAATGCTTACTTCATCGAAAAAGGACTAGATCCAAAATTAGTAAAATATGGTCGAGCGATTATCAAAGCTTTTGGTATGAAAGAGCGTTTCTTCCATATCGAGTTTTTCAAGGAAGGGGATGACTACATCGCCATTGAGTACAATAATCGTATGGCTGGTGGATTTACCGTAGAAGCATACAACTATGCGCATTCGATTGACCTTTTCCGTGATTATGCCAATGTAGTGACAGGTGGAACAGTTGAAGAACGTCGCTTTGAACCTCAATACTGCTTAGTAGCAACTCGCCGAGATACGACCGAATATGTTTACTCAGCAGATGACATTCATCAGAAATTTGCTGGCAAGATTAAGACCGTCAAACGCATGCCAGATGCCTTTGCAGAGCTACAAGGGAATGATGCCTATCTCCTTGTGACGGAAAGCAAGGAAGAATTAGACGACATGATTGCCTTTATCGGGGAGACAAAATAGCCTAGATTGAAAGATGCCAGAAATGGTGTCTTTTTTTGCTTTCCTTACAAAGCTGTAAGTTTTTGCGTCAGAACTGTAAGAGAAGGCAGATAGAATATTTTCTATAATAGACTCATAAGAAAGAGAAAGAAGGAAATTATATGTCATTTAAATTTTTACAAGCAAAGAAAATGGAAGAGGTGGTATTCTCAGAAAAAGAGAAAGCTGAACTCATGGAACAAGCCTTATTCTTAGAAGAGCTCGCCCATGATTTGCAAAGTATAAGATTTATGGCATACTAGAGGGAGGAAACTATGAAAAAGAAAGTATTTGGCTTGCTGGCTTTGGGCAGTATAATGCTAACCGCTTGTTCTTCCTCATCAGCAGGCCTTAGCTTTGATGAGGGCTATCAAACCTTTCATTACAAGGGAAAAGACTATGCCGTTAGCAAACAGGAAGTTGCCGAAGATAGTATTCAAGGAACAGAAGTTAAGTTTATGGAATGGCCTGTTGTCAAAGAAGAAGGGGCAGTGAAAAAGACAGTATCCTTGCATAATCTCTATGTAACCACTAGCAATGACTGGGCCATCGGTGTCCAGGATGGTTATTATAAGGTGGATTTAGAAGATAATATTGCTGAATCAGATCGTATCAATTATCAAGAAGTACTTGATCAAGCAGATGAATAAAAAAAGAAAAGTAGGAGTAACTATGTTATTAGAAATCAATCATTTAGAAAAAGTTTACCGCACGCGCTTTTCAAAAGAGGAAACTCGTGCCTTGCAAGATGTGGATTTTAAGGTAGAGGAGGGCGAGTTTATCGCTATTATGGGGGAAAGTGGTTCAGGTAAGACGACTTTGCTCAACATTCTAGCAACCCTGGACAAGCCGACGAGGGGTTCTGTTATCTTAAACAATCAGGATATTACGAAAATCAAGGAAAGCAAGCTGGCGGATTTTCGTTTGCGTAACCTAGGCTTTGTCTTCCAAGATTTTAATCTCTTAGACACTCTGTCGATTCAAGATAATATCTTTTTACCTCTGGTATTGGCCCGTACCAGCCATGAGGAAATGGAAAAACGGTTGAAAGTTTTGGCGCCAAAACTGCGGATTCAAGATTTATTGAAAAAACGTCCTTTTGAACTTTCTGGTGGACAAAAGCAGCGCGTGGCCATTGCTCGTAGTTTGATTACCCAGCCACAAATTGTCCTAGCAGACGAACCGACGGCTGCCCTAGATTATCGCAATTCAGAGGACTTGCTGAATTTGTTTGAAGACATCAACCGTGACGGTCAAACCATTCTCATGGTAACTCACTCAGCCAACGCAGCTAGTCATGCTAAGCGAGTACTCTTTATCAAGGATGGTCGGATTTTCCACCAATTGTACAAGGCAGGTAAGAGCAATCAAGACTTTGCCAAGGAGATTTCGCTCAACATGTCTGCACTTTTAGGGGGTGAGTAGATGTTTTACCTCAAACTTGCTGGGCAAAATATCCGAAAATCCATGGGTGTTTTTGCTCCCTTTGTTTTAGCCAGTCTTGTGCTATTTACTCTGATTTGTTCCATGTTCTTGCTCATGCTGAGTCCAGTTATGAAGACCATGGGCTCTGGTGCCGTTTCTATCGGTCTTGGTGTTGTTGTTCTGACCATTTTCTCGGTCATTATTGAGATTTATAGTTTTAATTTCTTGATGAAACAACGGGCGAGAGAATTTGGTCTCTATAACATGCTGGGGATGAACAAGAAAAAAGTAGCCTTGATAGCCAGCCTCGAATTGATAATGATTTTCTTGCTAGTTGTGGTTCTTGGTTCTGTCTTAGCTGGTGTGTTTGCCAATGTTCTCTACTTGATTTTTGTGAATTTGACCAATTATAGTGACTTACACTTTAGTATTTCACCTCTGGCATTTGCCATGACCGCCTTTCTCTTTGCTGGTATCTTCTTTCTCTTGGAATTGCTAGCTATTCGGACCATTGGCAAGACCAGTCCACTGATTTTGTTCCGAGCTAGTGAAAAAGGAGAGAAGGAGCCAAAAGGCAATGTTCTTCTAGCTGCTCTTGGTGTAGTGGGACTGGGTATTGGATACTACCTATCACTTTCATCTAAAGCAGAAGGTGTAGCTCTTATCTTTCGGTTCTTTATCGCTGTGCTCTTTGTCATTGCGGGGACCTATCTGTTCTACATCAGTTTTATGACTTGGTATTTGAAGGCTCGTCGGAAAAACAAGCGGTATTTCTATACGCCAGAGCATTTCATTACCACCTCGCAGATGATTTTTCGGATGAAGCAGCACGCAACGGGTTTGGCCAATATTACGTTACTTGCGGTCATGGCCTTTGTGACCATTGCAACAACGACTTCACTTTATACTGGCATGTCAAGCATGACAAGTGGTCTTTATCCAAAGGAAACATCTATTACCTACAAAGTTGCGGATAGAAGTCAGGGTGAAAGTGCCTATCAGCAATCGGTGCTCAGCCATTTTCCAGAAAAAGCGGAAGATAGTCTGTCCTACCTGACCTACCAAGCTGGTCTGGTCTATGATGGTGGGAAAGAGATTGTCATTAGTCCAGAGACTATTGCCAATAAAGAGATTGTCATTAGTCCAGAGACTATTGCCAATCCAAACTTTAGCAAGATGGCCTTTACCTACTTCATCACCCAAGATGATTTCAGGAAGTTGGGCAATGACCTGCCAGAGCTGGCTGCCAATCAAGTTGCCTTTATGCGTCCGAGTGAAAAACCATTGCTGAAGAAGCTTGTTTTGGGCGATCATACCTTTGAGAATGTAGCCAATCTTGACCAGGCTATTTTCCCAGACATCACCAATACGCTAAATGCCGCCGTTATGGTAGTCAGTGATGACACTGTATTGAATAGTGTTCGTGAGTATTATGAGTCCAATAATCCGCAAGGCTATCAGGTTAGCCTGGACTACCGTGTCTTTACCGACTTGACTGATGAAGAGGTTACTTCAATTGGTGAGCAAACTGGGGACTCTTATAATATCAACGATGCAAACGGAGAATTCCTAGGATATGCTATGCAAAAATCCGATTTCAACAATTTACTGATGGGCTTTAGAGGCGGTTTCCTCTTTACAGGTTTCTTGCTGGGAATTAGTTTCCTACTGGGTGCAGCCTTGATTATCTACTACAAGCAGTACTCGGAAGGGCATGAAGACAAGAAATCCTACAAGATTCTACAAGAAGTGGGCATGAGTGCAACAGCAGTCAAAAAGACCATTAACTCGCAAACACTTACGGTCTTCTTTATGCCACTAGCTATGGCGACCTTGCATTTCGTGATTTCTCTTATTATGCTTAAGCAAATGCTATTGACCCTTGGTGTCACCTCTTCGCTTATGATTTATACCGTCAGCGGAATTACCCTACTGGCAGTCGCTCTGATTTACTTTGTCATTTACAAGTGGACTAGTCGCACCTATTACCGCATTATTGAACGGTAGAAGAAGTCTCGCCTTGTGCGAGATTTCTTGCATTTTCAGGGAAATGGTGTTACAATGGTAATACCAAAGGAATACTATAAGAGGTAAGAAAAATGGCAGCTATCACATTGAAAGTTTCTGAGCAGGACAAGCTTTTTATGCAGGCTATGGCAAAGTTTGAAGGTGTCAGTTTGTCAGAACTCATTCGGACTAAAACCCTTGAAGCCCTTGAAGACGAATACGATGCGCGTGTGGCAGACCTTGCTTGGGCAGAATACCAAGCAGACTTGGCGAATGGAATTGAGCCGATTAGCTGGGAGGAAATGTTGGAAGAGTTGGGGTTGACGGATGAAGACCTGTTATAAACTTGTACCAACCAGTCGTTTTATCAAACAGTTGAAAAAGCTGGACAAATTTACTCAAAAGCAGATTACCAACTACCTGTCCAGTCATGTGACTGAAAACCCCAGACAATACGGAAAAGCCTTGACTGCTAATCGTTCTGGCCAATGGCGGTATCGTATCGGAAATTACAGGGTCATCGTCAGCATTGAAGATGATAAATTGATTGTAACTGCCCTTGAAGTCGGGCATCGAAAAGAAGTATATAAATAAAAAGCCAAGACCTGTGTCCTGGCTTTTGCAGAATGAAAATGATGAAAAAAGAGAAGATTTATATTGTTGAAGATGATGAGATGATCGTCCAACTCTTGAAGCAGCATTTGGGAAAATCTTATCAGGTAGAAAGTGTGCAGAATTTCCGAGCTGTCAGTCAGGAAGTTGCTGAAATCAAACCAGACTTGGTGCTGATGGACATAAGCCTACCCTATTACAACGGTTTTTATTGGACGACAGAGATCCGTAAAACCATGACCATGCCCATTATCTTTATCTCCTCTAGTGATGATGAAATGAATGCGGTCATGGCTATGAACATGGGTGGCGATGATTTTGTATCCAAACCGTTTTCACTAGGGATTTTGGATGCCAAAATCGGTGCCTTCCTGCGTCGGGTCAATCAATTCAGCAAATCAACTGACTTGTCTATCGACCAATTCCAGCTTAGTTTGGACGGGCGTTTTTCAAGCGAATCAGAACAGGTTCAGCTTTCGCCTACTGAAACCAAAATTTTATCCGCCTTACTAGAACGACAAGGTCAGATTGTTAGCAAGGAAGAACTCTTGGAAAAACTCTGGGAAAATGAAGAATTTATCGATCAGAACACGCTCAATGTCAACATGACTCGTCTGCGTAAGAAGGTGAGTGAAGTGGGATTTGACCGTATTCATACTGTTCGTGGCGTGGGGTACCTGGTCAAATGATAGCAAAATTTATCCGAGAATACCGTAGTTTTTATTTCGCCTATCTGGTCTTGGCTAGTAGTTTTATCTTGCTCTTTTTACTTTACAAACTGCCCACCGAATTCCTGCAAAACGCTCTGCTATTGTCCCTAACCCTCTTAATCCTTCTGACTGCAGGGCTTTTTTGGAAGTTTCGCAACCGCATGAGAGCCTTAGAAGAGTATGTCCATGAAGAAGCTTTGCCCCTGCTTAATAAGCCTGTGGACCTTGCCTATCTCAACTTGATTGAGGCCGAGAAGGAATCGACGCGGGAGCAGCTCTTGGATTATAAGTCGCGGGAAGAGGACCTGCAAGCCATGGTCAAAATGTGGTCCCACCAGATGAAAGTGCCTCTGGCTGCCCTGTCTTTGATGAGCCAGACTGATAATCTCAACCAGCAGGATGTCAATCACCAGCTCTTACGCTTGGACAATTATATGGCAAATCTCCTCAATTACCTCAAACTGACCAACCATGCCAGCGATTTTCGATTTGAACAGGTGGAAGTGAGAGAAGTAGTTGTGGAGTTGGTCAAAAAATACCGCAATCAGTTCTTGCAAAAAGACATTTCAGTGACCATCGATGGAAATTGGTTACTAAAAACCGACAGAAAGTGGCTCAGTTTTGCCCTATCACAGATCATCGACAACGCCCTCAAGTACAACAAGACTGGGGGCAAGGTGGCAATTGAGCTGAATGAGGGAATTTCCATTTCCGATACGGGAATTGGGATTCTAGCCGAAGACATTCCACGCCTGTTTGACGAAGGTTTTACAGGTTTTAATGGCCGTGAACACCAAAAAGCGACAGGTTTTGGGCTCTATCTAACCAAGCGGGTCTTGAATCAGTTGGAACTAGCTATTTCCGTGGAAAGTCAACTGGAGGTTGGGACCACTGTAAGCATCACAAAAGTACAGTAAAAGCTGTGCTTTTTTCATTTTGAAAGCGCTTTAGATTATGATATACTAAATTTATACTCAATGAAAATCAAAATCAGACTAGGCGACGAAGATGCAGATAGAACTGAAGTTCATCAAATCAAGTCAACAACGTCTGCTTTTGATTTTCGAAGAGTATAAGTTTGAATTAGGAGGTTACTATGTCCCACCATCACGTCTTGCAAAATGGATCAGATATTCGTGGCATTGCCATCGCTACAGACGAATATGCTGTCAATCTCACTCCACAAGCCACCAAGGAAGTGGTTCGCGGACTTATTCATTGGCTAACTCAAAAGCCAGAACAGGCGCAGGCCTATCAAAAAGGCCAATTGACCATCGGTATCGGTCGAGACAGCCGCCTCAGTGGTCCAGATTTGATCTCAGCCTTTACAGAAGAAGCCGTTCGTCTGGGAGTTCAGCTGATTGACTTCGGCATGGCCACCACGCCAGCCCTCTTCATGAGCACCCAGTATCCTCAGTTCAAGTGCCACGCTGGTGTCATGATCACTGCCAGCCACCTGCCCTATTACTTCAACGGCATTAAGATTTTTTCGGAAAATGGCGGAGCAGAGCACGAAGATATTGACTTCATCCTCTCGCATAGTGAAGACTTGCCAGCTTCTTCCCTTGGAAGTGTCACCAGTGCTGACCTGATTACGCTTTATGCCCAAGACTTGATTGGTAAAATTCGTACCGCCTGTGGTGGACAAGAAAAAACACTGACAGGACTTAATATCATCGTCGATGCTGGAAACGGTGCAGGCGGATTTTTTGCTGAGAAAGTTTTGGCAGAGCTGGGAGCAGATACCACAGGCTCACAATTCCTAGACCCAGACGGAACCTTCCCAAACCATGTTCCAAACCCAGATAACAAGGAAGCTATGGAAAGCATTCGCCAGGCCGTCTTGAAGCAAGGGGCAGATCTAGGCATTATCTTTGATACCGACGTTGACCGTGCCGCCCTGGTCACCAAGTCAGGAGAAATTCTCAATCGTAACAACCTGATTGCCGTTCTCAGCCAGATTGTCCTAGCTGAACATCCAGGAACCAGCATTGTGACCAATTCCCCAACAACTGAACACCTTAAAGTCTTTATAGAAAGCCTGGGCGGTAAACAAATTCGCTATATCTCAGGCTATCGCAACGTGATTAACCGTGCTATTTTAGCAAACAAAGAGGGAGTTGATTGCCAGTTGGCTATCGAAACCTCTGGACACGCTGCCTTTAAGGAAAATTACTTTCTTGATGACGGAACCTATGTGGCGGCTAAGATTCTCATGCTCTTACCAAAACTGCAAGCGGAAGGCAAGTCCTTGGACGACTTGATTGCACAGCTTAAACAACCGCTTGAAACCCAAGAAGTGCGTTTCAAACTAGAAGCGGCAGACTATCGAGCACTGGGTGAACAGGTCATTGCTGATCTCCGCCAAACCAGTCTCGAAGGCTTTGCTTTTAACCCAGAAAACGAAGAAGGAGTGCGGTTTGACCTGACTGAGCCTTATGGTGACGGCTGGCTCTTGCTCCGTATGAGCCTCCACGAGCCACTCTTGGTCTTGCAGGTGGAGAATGACCAGATAGGCTATATTCCTGCCGTTTTACGAACACTCTCAGCATTTTTGGACCAGTACCCAGCAGTTAATCAGGAAAAATTGAAAGAATTGATTTAGATTGAGTAGAAAAAGGAGTGGGAGTGGGGAAGAACTCGACAAATAAAAAGGAGTTCGTATCCCCACCCCCGCACAGCTCCAACAGTCAGAGTAGTGACTGTTGGAGGTTGGAAATAAGGCGAACTCTGTTCGCTTCAGTCGTATAGGTCGGATTTGGAGTGTGAAACACGAAGTGCTGAGATTTGCGAAGCAAATCCTATCTCCCACCTTTAACAGTCTCCCAGACTGTTAAAGCCAATCAACCACTGCGCTGAGATGTTGACACAAACTTTTAGTAGTGGAGTTGGATTTGATTCCAGCTCTTTTAATATTTTGTTTACATAATTTATTTTACGCAATATCACAACTGATCAAGAGCATTTTTCTGCTCATCGTTGACGATATGAGTGTAGAGGTCGGTGACCTGGGTATTGGCGTGGCCCAGCTGATGACTGACCAGAACTTGCGACTTGGTGGCGTCGTAGAGCCGTGTTGCCAGCGTGTGACGGAGTTTGTGGGGTGTCACACGTATCTTGAAGTCCGCAGAGTACTTAGCCACCATTTTTTCAATAGAAGAAGCGTCGATACGATTGGGCAGACCACGGTATTCAGATAGGAAGAAGGCTGTATCCGTTTTTTCAGCCTTGTAGCGTTGCTGACGGATGCTCATATAGGCTTCCAGATAGGGCTTAGCAAAACCAGCTACATTGACCGAGTCCCGCTTGCCACCCTTACGGGTTACTTCGATAATCATCATATTGAGGTTGACATCTCGAAGATCCAAATTTACCGCTTCTGACAGACGGACACCAGAAGCCAAGAGAAGTGCCAGAATCGCCAAATCCCGCTCCTTGTTTTTCTGGAAAGAGGAGAGGGCCCGCTTGGATAACTTTACCTGATATTCTTTATCGACATAGTCCAAGAACTCCATCGTTTCATCGCCCAAAAAGAGCTTTTGCTTGATGTTCTCCGCCCGCGCTGCCAAAGTTTCCTTCTTCTTCTTGGTGGACACCTTCTTCATGACATTGCGGTAGAAGTAGGGCTCACCTTGCTCATTTTCCACTTCTTCGGTTAAATACTTGAAGAGACTAGAAAGGGCCGAGAGGGTACGGTTAATGGTGGTCTGCGACACACCATTCTGCGTGGTATTGGCGTTCAGCAAGGGACGCTCCCGCAGATATAGAATAAAGGACTCCATATCTTTTTTTGTCAGATGTTCCAGAACATCCAGCGGAATGTCAGCAATTCGTTCAACAGCTACCAAATCTGAATCCTGTAACCACTCAAAAAAACGACGGTATTCTTTCAAGTATTCGTACAAGGTTGTAAAACTGTAAGGCACAGACAACTTGGACTGATAATATTCCAAAACATACCAAGGCATAATTTCTTTCAGCTGATCAATTTTTTCCAATAATAACTCGCGTCTCATCATTTTCTCCTGATTTTATCTATATGAGTAGTATAGCATAATATCATATAAGTTTCAAGAAAATTATAGTTTTTCGGAAAGATGTGCATTAGGAAAAATCAGCAAAAATATGCTTTATGTTTCTATCTCGGTATTATCATGGGGTTAGACTATGTTAAGTCGATTGTTCATAAATTTTTAGTTTTTTCTTTTCACGTTTTATTTGTATAATTCTACCGTATACATCCATAGTATATCGATGCTCTGGATTCGTTTGACATACCCACCAAGTTTTTTTAGTATTTTAATGATTTTATATAGTTATAGATTATTTAAATAAGCCCATTCTGTTCGCAATTCATCATAGATATTTTAGTTGATTATACACTATACTCCTCAATCTCTTTGTTCTCAGCTGTCAACAGCCCAGTTTGAATATCTTGGGAACGATTTCGAAGAATGAAACTCTCAGCGTTAAGAGTTTTGTTGGTTATGATTGCGATGACTTGAAAATTCTCATCCTTATAATATAATTGTGCAATGTTATTTGTGCTTTTTATAAATGTTTTTATTTCTCATTTTTCGGATAAGATTCTCCAAATAATGAATTACAATACAAAAAAACATTAGTAACGGAAGTGTGTCATTACTAATGTTTTTTGTATTGTAGTAAAGGCTATTCTGCATACCAGCCTATTCCTTCATAATTCCATCCAATACTATCCAAATAGTCAGCTTCCCCTTTTGAAGTCGTATAATGATGACTTCCTGCTCCGAGTGCATTAGGGTTATAGAGGCGATAAACTGGAATTGTACCGCCAGACTGCCAGCCAATATTTTCTGAACGCCACCCAAGCGTTACTAGAATATCATGTTCCCCTTTTGAAGTCGTATAATGATGATCTCCGTTATTTGGATTATAAAGACGATATACCGGCTCACCAACTACAGGGGCATTCCATCCAATTCCTTCAAAATGCCATCCAACTGCTGATAGATAATTCTTCTCTCCGAGAGCAGCGGTATAAAAATGTTCGCCAGAATTAGGATTATAAAGACGATACATAGCATTCGTAGTGTTAGATACTGTTACTGTAACGGGTTCCATATAAATCTCTTGAATTCTCCAATTGGTACTTAGTCCTAATTGTTTCAATTCATTACTAAATTTAGGATTCTTGCTAGGATCAGAAACGCCAAATTTTATTATAGCTTTTCCTGACTTAAGCGCTATCCATTCGCCATTCTCATTAAAACTCAATACACTCGGATCGGAACTCTCTAATGTAAAAGAGTACTGTGTTTTTGCTAAATAATGCTCCATTGGACGTTTTACCTGTCCAACTTGACCTACAGTCAACTCTAGAGGTAATCCTACATATTCATATCCCGTAAAAGTTGCGACAAATTCTAATGCACTATCAGATTGATTTACCGCATAAACACTACTAACCGTCTCTTCAGCACTAATAGAAACCGAACGGATCGCCAATAAACATAAAGATGCTGTTACCAAACCTAAAAAAATTTTTTTCATAATACTTCCTCCAACCTATTTAGTTTTAAATGCAACACCTTCATACCCCCAACCAACAGCAATAAGGTGATTTCTTTCTAAATAATTGACTGTATAAAAGTGTTCACCTGTATTTGGATTATAGAGTCGAAAAACTTCTAGGTTATCACCTGAGTAGAAAGCAATGTTCTCGTATTTCCACCCTATCGCCACAAGAGAATCTTTTTCAGCGGTGTTTGTCGTGTAAAAATGATGACCATTATTTGGATTATAGAGACGGTGAACAGGAACATTATTCCCTGCTTCCCAAGCAATTCCTTCATCTTTCCATCCCAAACTTACTAAATGATTTTTCTCACCAAGACTACTTGTATAATGATGCCATCCAGAATTAGGGTTGTATACCCGGTAGACCGCGCCTGAAGTTGAATTGACTGTTTCTATAAGTTGTTGAACATCTGGTGTAATAAGTCTTGCTATATTATGCTGTTCAGTCTGGTTCCCTGCATAATGTATTGCAATAATTTGATTAGCTTCGTTTAGAATTGGACTACCACTCTGTCCACCAGACGTGTCTAAATTATAAGTGATAGTTGAACCAGATGAACTTATGATTTTTCCTTCAGATAAATACATTCCCATTCGATCACCTGGATAACCAATGGTCTTAATATACTGTCCAACATTAGCTTGCTGAACTGCTAATCCTAGATATCCTGTCTGATTACCAAGCGATGATTGAAGTTTAATAACACCAATATCTTGTGTACTATCTCCAGTTAAATAGCCACTCAATACTTCCGTCTCCTGTGCAACAGAATATCCAAGTGGTGCTGTAAAAGTTTCTCCATTCCAGGTTGCTGATGGAACAACCTTTACATTTTGATAATACTCCTTATTTCTTGAGTTATAAACACAATGAGCTGCTGTCAAGACAATATCTTCACTAATCATTACACCAGATCCACTACCTACTATTCTCTGACCATGTTCATTAAGACCCTCAAATGTAATTCTTACCATCTTCTTATTTAAAGTACTAGTTGTATCAGATAAATACTGTCTGTCGTCCGTTCCGATGATAACTTCAGATGATGGTAAATTTGTAAATACTTCATCTGCCCTGACAAATAAAACGCTTGTCACAAACAATGTTGCACTAATCAAAGTAATAAATGGTTTATTCTTTTTCATACATTTCCTCCAATAACGTTCAAAAATAATAAGCTCAACCAACCTATTACAGTATTTTTAAACTCTAACATCTTTAATTAAAGTAATCGCTTTCAAGTTTAGTCTATCAATTAAAAAGGTCGTTGTCAAGCAAGCTATAAAAATTATGGGACGAACACACAAAGAAAATGCTTGTAACTAGTTTATTGTATAAAAATCCATAAAAATTCTCTCTTTCCAATAAGACTACATTTGCTGAAATTACAAAATAAAAATATTATTCAAAATAATATCATAGCTACTTTAAATGTATTATCATGTTGGTATTCAATTTTGTAGAGCCTCAAAAATAAAAAATATTGACTAATAAGAATTCTAAAAATATCCTATAAAATCTTTACAATAGAATGTACTGAAAAACGTACTTTTGAAAACTCATTATTCACTTGATTTGATTACTAGAAATGCATATTTGAATCGTGATTTATTGAAGTAATTATATGGGAGCTGAACCATAAACCCATGTATTGAAAAGAATAAAATAAAGTCTATTTTTACAAAAAAAAGTTTACACAAAATAAATTATGTAAACTTTTTTCTTTTATAAAATCAACAAAGCATACAAAACGAGTACACTAATGATACTAAATAGCGAACCAATTAAATAGTATTCAGCAAAGGCTTGGCTTTTGGATATTTTATCATAGCGTGCGATGGACTTTGCTGTAAATACCAGTCCGATAGCTGTGTATTGGCCTAGAAGTAGAAAAATTCCCATTATGAGGCGCTCCAATTGACCAATCAAGGCTCCTGCACCTGTCACAGTCTGCTCTTCTTCTCCTTCCGCTACCTGATATTTGCTAAAGTAGAGTTTGAAAAGAATATTGACGGGCTTGCTGATCAGAAGGATAAAAAGGATTTGCAGGCGGAGATAATTTGGTTCAATCCAGAGTGAGTGTGAAGCGACATTAACACCGATAGTGTGATAAAGAATGATGATTGAGATGATATGTAGCAATTGATCAGCTAAGAATGCTCCAGCTTCCCAGGAGTCCTTTATCCAATGGTGTTTGTTGAGAAAATATTTGACATAGTCAATCGCAAGATGACTCAGCCAAACTTGAAAAAATAAATCTCCGTTTTGAACGGGGGTCAGTAAGGCTAGAATAAGAAGAGGGATAGCAACAATGAAAAGGTGCATGAAAAGAGCTTTCAACTGAAGCTTTTTAGCATCTGCCAGTGCTTGACTTTGGAAGGTGAAATCACTTAAAAAGTGGGCAATAAGCAAGGCTGTTAAAACTGGATGTTGAATAAGATAGCTAGAAATAACTGAAAATGACATGCTTTATCCTTCTTTCTGACTGAGCTGGAGAATCAAATTCATGGCAGTTTGACGATTACGCAGGTAGAGTTTGATTCCACTGGATTTCAAACGTTTGGTAAAGGCGCTTTGACTGAGTTTCATTTTCTCAGCAATTGGCTTTTGTGTGAAATCTTCTTGATAGATTTTTTGGGAGATTAAGGTTTCAAACAGATCCGTTTGCGAACGATTCCAGGCAGCTTTGATGAAATCGCTAGAAGTTAGCAAGGGGTTGATCACACGATCGATTTGCTTGTATTCAGATGAAAAGGCAATTTTGCTGGTGCCATAGTCATGGTTGTCATGAATGAAGTCAATAGCCTTGCGTGCTTCCCAATAAGCTGGACCATCTGCTCCAATACTTAGCTTGGGATCGATAGCTGTTAGAATCTCCCCCAAACCAATTCCAAATCGAATCTCCACCTCATCACGAAAGGCTAGTTGGATTTGGTCAATCATCAAAAAAATATAAGGGTTAGGCTTGCATAAGGCTTGAAATTCATCTCCCTTTGTAATGGTAAAAGGCGATGCGAAGTCCTGAGAGAAGGAATGATTGATTCTATTCAGCTGTTGTTTTAGCCGCTCTTGGATACTAGAGCGGTTGGAAGTCTGTTTTGAATTGACAATATCTCCTATTATTGCGATATAATTCATAACTTGTCCTCTGTTTTCTATTATATTTCCATTATAACGGACAATATAAAGATTGTCCACTAAAAAGGAGATTTTCAATTATTTCCATCATAACGGAAAGTGTTTGGGTTCAAAAATCATTTTTTCTGCTTTGCTACTTCTATTTTATATTGCTGTATCTTACTTCTTCGAATAAAAAGTAAAAAAGAAGAGATTATTTTCTCTTCTTTTTGGCTTTCTTGATTTTATTGGCTTGGCGTTTCATGGCTTGTTTCATAGCAAACTCGCCGATTCTACCTTTCAAACCGCCTCCAAACATTTGGGACATGTCTGGCATACCAGCCCCTCCCATCAGTTGGCTCATATCAGGCATGCCTGCACCGCCCATCATATCTTCAAGAGCAGACATATCCATACCGTTCATGTTTGGCATGTTTTTAGGTAGATTATTTGGGTTGATTCCCATTTGTTTCATCATTTTGTTCATGTCGCCTGACATGACACCCTGCATCATGGTTTTCGCTTGGTTGAAATCCTTGATAAATTTATTGACTTCGACAAAGCTATTGCCAGAACCGTTAGCAATACGACGGCGACGGCTTGGTGTCAACAAATCTGGATTTTCTCGTTCAGCTGGTGTCATTGAAGATACGATAGCTCGTTTTCGTGCAATTACACGCTCGTCAACTTTCAAGTTGGCAAGTGCTGGGTTACCAGCCATGCCTGGAATCATCTTCAGCAGGTCTTCCATTGGTCCCATATTCTGAACTTGGTCCAATTGATCGATGAAATCGTTGAAATCAAAGGTATTCTCACGCATTTTTTCAGCGAGTTCCAATGATTTCTTCTCATCATATTCTTTGCTGGCTTTTTCAATCAAGGTCAGCATGTCACCCATGCCCAGAATACGCGAGGACATACGGTCTGGGTGGAAGGTTTCGATGTCGGTGATTTTTTCACCAGTACCGGTAAATTTGATTGGCTGACCAGTAATGTGACGGACAGACAAGGCTGCACCACCACGTGTATCGCCGTCAATCTTGGTCAAAATCACACCAGTAATAGCCAGTTGATCATTGAACTCACGCGCAACATTGGCAGCTTCCTGACCAATCATGGCATCGACGACTAAGAGGATTTCATTTGGCTGAGCAAACTCTTTGATTTCTCTCAATTCGGCCATAAGGGCTTGGTCAATCTGCAAACGACCGGCCGTATCAATTAAGACATAGTCATTGTGATTGGCTTTAGCTTGCTCCAAACCTTGACGAACGATTTCAAGTGCTGGAACCTGGTTTCCCAATTCAAAAACAGGTACATCAATTTGTTGACCAAGGGTCTTCAACTGGTCAATGGCAGCTGGACGATAAATATCAGCAGCAATCAAGAGTGGACGGGCATTCTCTTCCTGCTTGAGTTTGTTGGCCAACTTACCTGTGAAGGTCGTTTTACCAGCCCCCTGCAAACCAGCCATCATAATGATAGTTGGAATTTTTGGTGACTTGATGATCTCTGAAGTTTCAGAACCCAATACAGCTGTCAATTCTTCATCAACGATTTTAATGATTTGTTGAGCAGGGTTCAGAGTGTCAATGACTTCATGACCGATAGCACGTTCACGTACTTTCTTGATAAAGTCTTTGACAACTGGAAGGGCTACGTCAGCCTCTAGCAAGGCCAGACGAATTTCCTTGGTTGCTTCCTGAATATCACTCTCAGAAATTTTTCCCTTACGACGCAGATTTTTAAACACATTCTGCAAACGTTCTGTTAAGCTTTCAAAAGCCATATACTTCTCCTCTTATTCTCTATTATCAATACTGGTTAGAATAGCGATTTTTTCCTTCAAGTAAGCATCTTCTGGATACTTATTCAGTATTTCATCGAAAATCTGGCTACGCACCACATAGTCAGAATACATATGTAGCTTCATTTCGTAGTCTTCCAGTAATTTTTCTGTTCGTTTAATGTTATCATAGACCGCCTGACGGCTGACTTGAAATTCTTCAGCAATCTCAGCCAAACTGTAATCATCGGCATAATAGAGCTCGATGTAGTTCATTTGCTTGTCTGTTAGCAAGGCTGCGTAGAATTCAAATAAGGCATTCATTCGGTTGGTTTTTTCAATTTCCATAAACTTTATTATATCAAAAATTCCATATTTAATAAATAAGAAAATCCGTCATCACTAGAAAGATTACGGATTTTAAAATGTTTTACATAATTATTTTTATGTTAACTATTTTCTAAATAGAATTCGAAACGTTCTCCAACGTACTGACTATTTACAAATTCAAATGCTTGACCATCCTCGAGATAAGATACCTGTTTTAGTGCGAGAATAGCCTGGTTTTTAGAAATTTGTAAATATTGAGCCACTTTTTCATTGGCTAAACGAGCAAAAATGGTTTGTTTGCTCGTTCCAATTCGATAACCATTGTCTATAAGTGTTTTAAAGAAATGGTTGGTAACATCTTCTTTGGGGACATTTTTTATCAAGCGTTCAGGAATGCTGGCAACCTCATACACGACAGGAACATTATCTGCATAGCGGACCCGCTCCATTCGAATAACATACTCGCCACGGGATAAACCTAATTGTTCAACTTCTTTCTCATTAGGTTTGGTTCGTGTATAGGATAATAATTTGCTGCTTGGTGTCTTTCCTTGGAGTTGTACTAATTCAGTAAAGGAAGTCGTGCCTCGCATCTTTTCTTGAACCCGTGTACTGGCGACATAAGTACCGGAACCAATCTTGCGTTGTAGCACCCCTTCCTCCACTAAAAGTGTGATTCCTTGACGGAGTGTCATACGAGAAACACCAAATTCATCTGCTAAATCGCGTTCACTTGGTAAACGTTGACCAATTTTCCAGATTCCGTTATCGATTTGTTCCTTAATTTTATCGTGAATTGTGATATATGCTGCTTTCATTTATCTAGCCTTTCTCTTCTTTCTAGTTTACCAAAAATAAAGGCGTTTGGCTAATTCAGGCTACACTCCATTGGTAAAATTCTCCTAGGCAAACAATGAAGTCAGATTGCCTAAAATAAAGTTAGTAAAAACAATAAAAATACGAACACTAACATTTTTATTATCATTCATAGTTTGCAAAACAGATATTTAACAAATAAAATTTGGAAAATGTTCGCTTTTATGTTAAAATAACTACTAGTATTTGAATTTTTTTCAAAACGAAAGGGAAAAACATGACAAAACAAGATGTCCAAAAAATTATTGTATTGGATTATGGTAGCCAGTACAACCAACTTATTTCACGTCGAATTCGTGAATTTGGTGTCTTTTCAGAATTGAAAAACCATAAAATTACAGCTGAGGAAGTCCGTGCCATCAATCCAATTGGTATCGTTCTTTCAGGCGGACCAAACTCTGTGTACGCAGAAAATGCCTTTGATATTGATCCAGAAATCTTTGAATTGGGTATTCCAATTCTGGGAATCTGCTACGGTATGCAGTTGATTACCCATAAATTGGGTGGTAAGGTTGTTCCTGCTGGTGAGGCTGGAAATCGTGAATATGGTCAATCAAATCTTCAACTGAAGACTGAATCAGCGCTTTTTGCTGGAACACCAGAAGAGCAGCTTGTACTCATGAGCCACGGGGATGCTGTGACTGAAATTCCTGCTGATTTCCACTTGGTTGGTCTTTCTGCTGACTGTCCTTTTGCTGCTATTGAAAATACTGAACGCCGTATCTACGGTATCCAATTCCATCCAGAAGTCCGTCATTCGGTTTATGGAAATGATATTTTGAAAAACTTCGCATTTGGTATCTGTGGTGCTAAGGGCGACTGGACAATGGAAAACTTCATCGAAACAGAAATTGAAAAAATCCGCCAAACAGTCGGTGACAAGAAAGTCTTGCTTGGTTTGTCAGGCGGTGTAGATTCATCAGTTGTTGGGGTCCTTCTCCAACGCGCTATTGGTGACCAGTTGACTTGTATCTTCGTTGACCATGGTCTTCTTCGCAAGAATGAAGGTAATCAAGTTATGGAGATGTTGGGTGGTAAGTTTGGTCTCAATATTATTCGCGTTGATGCTGCTAAGCGTTTCTTGGATTTACTTGCTGGCGTATCTGACCCTGAGAAGAAACGTAAAATCATCGGTAATGAATTTGTTTACGTATTTGACGATGAAGCAAGCAAGTTGACCGATGTTGAATTCTTGGCTCAAGGAACCCTCTATACCGACATTATCGAGTCTGGAACGGATACTGCTGAAACGATCAAATCTCACCACAACGTTGGTGGTCTGCCAGAAGATATGCAGTTCAAGCTGATTGAGCCGCTCAATACTCTCTTTAAAGATGAGGTTCGTGCCCTCGGTACTGCTCTTGGTATGCCAGATGAGGTCGTGTGGCGCCAACCATTCCCAGGACCAGGCCTTGCCATTCGTGTCATGGGTGAAATCACTGAGGAAAAACTTAAAACCGTTCGCGAATCTGACGCTATCTTGCGTGAGGAAATTGCAAAAGCGGGTCTTGACCGCGATGTCTGGCAATATTTCACGGTTAATACTGGCGTTCGCTCCGTAGGTGTCATGGGAGATGGTCGTACCTACGACTACACCATCGCCATCCGTGCTATCACTTCTGTTGATGGAATGACAGCTGACTTTGCCAAACTACCATGGGATGTTCTTCAAAAAATCTCTGTCCGCATCGTAAACGAAGTAGACCACGTCAACCGCATCGTCTATGATATCACAAGTAAACCACCAGCAACAGTTGAGTGGGAATAATGGAGAGGCTTGATTTACCTTCAAAATAGCGATTCTACAGCAGTTTAGCAGGAACAAACTAGTCTAAAAAGGGCGAATCTTCGTTTGATTCCCCCCTAAATCCCCCCGAAAAAAAGAATTAGCCAGAAAAAATTTCTAGCTAATTCTTTTTTATACTCTATTTCTTTTTTCAAATTAATACAGGAATTCGTAAAACTGAAAAAGATTTTTAATAAATTGTCGATGTTTCTATATTAAACTTTTTTAAAATAAGTATAAACTCATCAGTATATTTTGAATTAAGAATCTTGCTGTCATCATTTATACTGTAGTCAATGGCATTTACGCCCTCTATATTTGAGTATTTATCAACAGCATACTCTTGATTTTTTAAGGTAGCTGAAAGAATAACTTGCTTATTTAATTTCTTATAATAATCAATCATTAGTTCCTCTTTTCTAGTTGAAATTTCCCCCTCTCTAAAAGAATCATTGATAATAGGATAAGTATGTTTTAATAAATTATTTAGAGAGATTAGTCTACAAAAATAATATACTTGTCCGTCACTTCCCGAATATGTAGCTTCCTTCTTAGTAAATAAATCATCAAAGACTAACTTTCCATCTGGGTCAATCACTTTATAAAGAGTATTCATTTTTGCAACAACATTCTCTTTAATTGATTTTATTCCATCCCTATTTGTTAATCCTTTTTGTTCTATAATTGATTTATCAAATTGTAAGCTGTGTAGTTTTCTATCTAGTTCCAACAATTTATCATCATAATTCATATCTGTTTTGATAATTTCAGAATACAATAAACTTTTTCTAAAATCACTAGGGGTATCCATTAAAAGAGTTTTTAATTCATCTTGAATTTTATTAAGTTCTTCATTTAACTCGGTAACTTCATTTTTGCTCATTGAAATTTGAAAATCAATAGAATTTAAAACATGCTTCCTAACCTCAGCATTACTTAAGTCAAAATTAACATCGCGATTTTTAAAGCTGATGTGAGAGCTTCCACAATCAGTACAATAAACATTCCCGCTTTTTATTTCCCTATTAAGCGAATTAAGCTCTTTCAATAGTTGAACTAATTTATCCTGTCTAGCTTGTTCTCTATTTCGGTCTCGTTTTATTTCTCCAATTTTATCATTTAGTTGCTTCGAACAATTTTTAAAATTCTCAAATTCTTCATTACTAGTGAATTTATCCAAATAACTAGAAACTTGTTTATCTGTCTTAAGTAATGTTAAATATTTTTTATTGGCTTTAATTTCGTTCTTGACTGCATTGATTTCTTCTTTTATTTCATCTAATTCTTTACTATTACTAATATTAGAATATCCTTTCAGTGCGACTATCATACTGAAAAAATCACTCTTATTATAATATCCTTTATTAATAATATTTGAGGGATTTCTATTATCCTGTCCTACAAAAAACAACTCATAAAAAAGTTCTAAATCTGCTACTTTTTCCCTACCGTTTTTCTCAATCACTGGAATATCAAAAATTTTTTGTTGTTTTAAAAAGTATTTTAATTCCGAAAGAGTTTCAAAAATATGAAATTCTTGAAGGAAAATAACCAGAAATGTGTCTTTTTTTCGTAAAAATTCGTAATCAACCCCTGCGCAATTAATCATTGAATAAAAATAGTAATCTTCTTTTTTAAAGTTTCCGGGGAAAATAGGTGTATTGCCAATTGAATACATAAATGCTTGAAATAATAACGTTTTACCTTTGTTATTATCATCACTAAAAATTATATTAACACCGTCAGTTAAACGTTCTTCAATAAACGCTTCTTCTAAATTTCCAAAAGCAATTTTTTTAACAAGCATTTTCTTCCATCCCTTCTTTAACCATTGAAATCAGATATAATAATGAATAGTCGTCGTTTATAATTTTAGGAATTTGATATTGTTTGATTCTATTTAAAATTTGATAAATATCATCTTTCTCTTCTACTAAAATCAATATTTGTTCAAGAAGTGACCAAAATTTTTTCTTATTACTATTTTTATCAAATAATAATCTGGATAAATTGGCGTTGCAATCTTGAATAATGTCTTTCCTATCCGAAGATGATTTATCCTTGATTACATCAAAGAAATCATTTGGAATACGTTGTTTAAATAATTCAACCCCAATTATCCTATTAACAACCAATGTTTCCAATTGTCTCTTAGTAAGATGTTTGTTTAATTTTAAAACTTCTTCAATACTATTGATTGAAATATTATGTATATTTATATTCTTTAACTCGGTTTGTTTACTTCTAACTTCATTAAAAACTGACTCAAAGAAATTGTCATCTCTAATATTACTTTTAAATCGAATGATATTTTTGATATAAATGGCCTTTGAACTATCACCTGTTACAAAATGTATCTGTTCTAAAAAAGTATTCAATTGTGACAATTGTTTTAGATTTAGCGAACCTAGCTTCTTTCTTCGTTTATATTCTTCTTCTAGACCCTCCCTTATTTTAGCTATATCTTTAAAATTATCAATTTTAAATTCAGTTAATGAAATATCCATTAGATAGTTCGCCTTTAACTTTGGAATAAAAAGAATATACTCATAAAAATCAACAGATGATATAAAGTTTTGAAATAATGTTATTAGACTTTTCCCGATAGTTTTAGGTCTCAGAGAAGAAATGTTCTTAGCTTGAACATCCCAGAGTTTCAACAAGTCACTACTTGCTCCCGTAATATCATTAAAACAATCTACAAAAAATGTATCTATATCTGTACTGTCAATTTTAAAACTCATTAAATAAAGTAATGACTTTGTTTCAAAATCATTTGCTTTGGAATTATTCTGTTCAGTTGTCTCAAAAATATACATAACTTTTACTCACTAATTTTATAATAAATATTATATCATTATTTCGGTATTAGAAGTATTTTAAATCCAATCTTTACAAGAAGTTACCTAGTTTGGATAAGTGTTCATAAAAAAGGGCTTGATTCCTATCAAGACCTTTTTTATTATTGTGCGATTATCTTTTTAATGTTACTGTTTCACCACTGTCTCCTGCTAAATCAGGTATTGTTACAGAATCTCCTGATACTGAATATTTCAGCTCAGTACCATTGTTATCACTGATAATCTGTTTGTCTGTATCAATAGTTACTTTCTCGGAATAGAGGTACTTCACATTATTGCCTCTCTCTGAAAGGAGATTGATATTAAGTATGTTTTCATCACCACTTACTTTTAGTTCATAATGCAATGTCAATTCTTCGTCTTCAAATCCCATTTCAGAACCATCAATACCGCCTTTTTCGTATGAATATGTTCCTGATAACTGACTATCATTGGCATTCGATTGATTACCACAAGCACAAAGGACAATTATCAGCGTTAGAGTGAGTAGGGTCAATATTAGTTTCTTTATGTTCATCAGTCTGCTCTTTTCTTTAATTGTTTGAAATTAGATTTTCTAGCTCTGAATCACTTGGAGCTGTAGATGGGTAAGTTTTAAATACTAGCTTGGGTACGATGTAGATATTCGCAAGGCTAGATAACACTATTTGTTCTGAAATAACCTCTTCGCCCATTACTTGGTCTTTTGTAATGTCCCATAAAGAATTTCCGTAATCGCTTGATAGTAGGTAGTATTTAGAATCTAGCTCACTATTTTGTATTTTTTTAGCATAATCAGTTTGACGATTTGCAAGAGCTGATGGAAGAATTTCAAGTTGAATAGACTCCCCAGCTGGTAAATCACTAGCAAGAGCAATCTGAGCGATTTTTACCCTCTCAGAACGTCCTGACAATGTTGTGTAGCCATATAGAGTGAAATATGTCCCATACAAGTTGTTATTGTTTGAATTGGTTGTTGTTCCAATCAGTGTTTCATCATAGTTGTTAGTAACAGTAACTTTCAATCTTCTAGTTGCTTCATCATAACCGTCAATCATGACATTTAGCTTTGTCAATTCAGAAGGAAGGTAATCATTAGTAACATTTAGACTAGCCTGTCCATTGAAGATGTTGGTTTGATTCTCATTCCATGCTTTTTGACTACGTTCCTCAATCTCATTATGGTAGTTTGAACCATCAGTCTCAGCTACTTCTTCATAAAACTCCTTCAACCACTTATTTCTTTGTTCCTCGGAGATTGAATCCTTTGATGAAGAGGAGGTTTCAACAATTTTTTCAGAGGATTTTGTGGTACTTTCATTACTCTGACAAGCAAATAAGAGTACTGTAGATGCCAATAGTGTCAAGCTAGCTAAAAATTTCTTTTTGTTCATAGTGTGTCTCCTTATTTATAACCAACCGTTTTTCTTCGCAATATCATCATAGAACTCAGAACGGTCATTCCTTCGTTTTAATTCTTCTGCCACTTTATTTTGAGCTTCGGTATTATCTCTAATGTTACGTTGCTCTTGCGCGTGTTGTTCTGCACGTTGTCTAGCCAGACGAGCTTCTGATTCTCTCGTCTCTTTTATAACAGCTTTTGATGCCTGCTCAACTCTTCTAGTCGATATTTCTATATCCCAAAGATTCAAAGCTTTTCCGATAGTCTTCGCTTGCCCATATTCTAATTTTTGTATGAGGAAATTTATGACTTCATCATTAGTCCAATACTGATTGGGAATGGAAATGGTATTCATAATATTCATCATTTCATTTTGATGGTTCAGTAGTTGAGCTTCAGTGGATTTCAAGGTATTTTTCAGATTATCTACTGCTAATTGTTGTTTTCTACGCTTTCCAGGGACGAGAGCGTTTTTCTTTCGATTCTCTGGAATAACAACATTTTCATAGTAGATTCTATTTTTTTGAACCTGTCTGATACTGTATAAAACCCAAACTATCAAAAGCCCAACCACAATCGGAACAGGAATTGAGGGTGGATAATAGATAAAGTCTTCAACCGCTTTTATTGGGATATAGAAGAATGTATCCTCAAACTCAAAATCTTGGAAAAGTATAAAAGTTCGAATAACTGTTTCTATAATGACACCAATAATGGTAACCCCTGCTAAGGCTAGTAATACAACTATAAGAAAGATTATAAACGCAATCAGGGACGGTAGATGAATCAGATTGAAAATAGTAAATCCTCTTGTTCGAATATCCCATTTAAAGTCCTCAAGAAATACTTTTTCATCTGAAATACCATTTAGAGAAACCTCAGCTTGAAAAATTTCTCTTCCAAGTTCTTTTATTCTATTTTGTGTTGAGGGAATTAGATTATTTTTTAGGGTTAAAAATCTCTTGAGAGAGAATAAAACTTCCATTTTTTACCTCTAATTTGTTTATTATCTAAAATTATACTCAATAAATTGAATATAGTCAATATGTTGGTAATGTTACCATATTGTTTATATAAGAGAATTTAAGAGCGAGTAATAACATGATTTCATATAAACCCTTCTATGAGACTTTGAATAAAAGAGGAATTTCAGAATATTATTTAATCAAGGTTGAAAAAATTTCCGCACATACGTTACATCGAATGAAATTAGGTGAACCAATAACAACAAAAACAATTGATAAATTATGTGAAATCCTTGAATGTAATGTTGAAGACGTAATCAAACATGAACTAGATGAATACTAAAAGCCAAGCACAATCGCTTGGCTTTTAGTATATTCGGTTTTCTAAGAAATTTTTTAATCTCATATCAATAATTTTGGCATATTCAAGGCAATCCTCCTTGGACTGCTGAAGTTTCTTTTTAATATCTAGATACAATTTATCACTATTATCTGTAATCGCGAGTGCTTCTTCAACCTTAAGTAATAATTGAATAATGGACTTTTCAAAATCATTCCAATATTTGCTATAATCAATTGCTTTTCCTAAATATTCATCTATTAAATCATACATATCTTTGTAATACATTGACTCAAGGTTCTGCTTTTCGAGTTCGGTATCAAAATCTTTCCATTTTTTCAAAATACTTTTAAAGGAGTATTTCTTAATATTCAAGGAATCTAGTACATTTTCAATCGTCATTATTTCTAACTCAGAACTGCTACGATTCAAATTTTCAATGATAAGCATAGTAATTGTAACTTTATGAATACATTTCCTTAGTTCCAAATAATAGTCTTCGAAATCATCATTCAATTTATTTAAAGTATAGTTTATATTTTCGTCTAAACCTTTATATTCTTCAATAATATTTTGCAACTGTAACTTTGTTACTTCCCACTTCTTCTCTACCTTTCTATATTCTTCAGGAATAAGAGTGGAAATTTTCTGTGGCGATTTGCTTAATCGACTTCGTTGAATTGCTTCAAGTGTTGCCTTTAGTTTGTAGTGACAATTAAAGTTCTTGTAGTTATCAGTTGAACATTTTCTGACCAGACGCATTAAAGATTCAAGCTTATAATCGTTACTCTTTTTAATGTTAATCTGCACAGATTTTGTAAGGTATTGATTATTTATAAAAAAATCTATTTCTTGTTTATTAAGAAATATCTCTCCATCAACAAATTGAATAAGCGTAACTAACGATTCAGTAGCAAGTAATTGAGTCTCCATTTTTTTATCATAATAATTTTCAGAGATGTAAAGGATAAAATCAGCAATTAACTTATGCATTTGCTCCTTATTCTTTTTATTTAGTCGTACCTTGCTTGTAATCTCTTCTACAATCCAATGAGTATAGTTTATTGCAAGTGGCTCCTTAGCAAATACTTTTGCTAGTTTGTTGCTTAATTCTACAAACATTGATTGAGCAATCAATTCTTCAACTTCTTCTTGAAAAATTCTAAATAATATATCGTGGTCAGTCCTGTACTGGCCATTTAACTTATCAAATTCTTCAATCTGTTCAGAAAAAATATTATTTTTGTATTCTACAAAATCATATGTTCCCTTTAAAAACGTTGCTACAGAAGCTATTTCAAGCTCTTTTTCATTGAAATAAATTTTCATAATATTGCTCCTATCGGATTTTATCATAAAACTCTGAAACCTACTATTTAGCATGTGAGCCTATTTATATAACTTGAATATTATATAATTTCACAAATTCGGATTCGAACTATTTTCTGTTTTTTACACACAAGTTTATTGCAGATATAATGAATGTAGATTAACGTTAATTGATTTTTTTAACTCTTTGTAGAATATTTTAACACAAAAGTATACTACAAAAAAGACCATCGAAATGAGAGGGAAATTAAGAATGAAAACAAAAAAACTAAGTCCTTCAGTTTTAGCCAGCGTTGTAACTGATGTTAGCAAACCATATTATTTATTGTCTACCGACTATACTTTGAAATTTAAGTACGACGATAATGGTAGAACGGATAAGATAACAGGATACAAATACTGGTTTATGCAAGACAATTCAGAGCCGTTTCAAGTTGCACTTCCAGCTGAATTAAATAAAAATTTAAAAATTTTTATTGGATATAAATTTCAGAATTTAGAAGCTTATGACTACAATGGTGCGATATATTTCAGAGCTGAATCAATTCAGTTATTTGAATAAAAAAGAAAGGTAAACTGAAAAATGAAGATAACTTTGTCATCGACTGTCGCTGAGCATACACTACAAAATGAAGCAACTGACTTTGACATTGCTCTCATCACTTATAGCGAAATGTCAAAAAAAGACTTCAAGTTAAAATGTTCAAGTAGTCTAGAAGAAATGATAATCGGTCATGAAGAACGAGAAAAAGCACCGGTGTATTTAGTACTTAAAAATAAATATACTGGTGAATATTGTGATACTTCTTCTGTTTTACGACTACAAGAAAATCTGTACAATGAGCAACTTGAAAATACAAAAGCTGATTTAAAAAGAACAGAGTCAGTATTAACTTCTAGAAATGCAGAGTTAAATCGATTACTCAGTGACAAAGAAAAAGTTGAGAAAGATATTTCAAACGCTATTAGAGAACGTGCAAGTGTGAATCAAGAAATACGTGTTCTTGAACGAGATAAGCGCAAAGCAGAAAAAGAATTTGACGATTGGAAAGATGATAACCCTATTTTTCGATTTTTATATTGGCTTTCTCAGTTAATATATGACTAATTCTTTAAAATAACTCTAGAAACCGATAAAAATTGATTGCTTGTACTTAAGTGAAACTCTCAATCTATCGTTGCTCGATTTGTTGTTTTGCTGATAATTTCTTTTAAGAACTGTGATTGAATGTAGTCTGTTGAAGCCTGCAAGACAGATGAATGAAATCATAGTTCTTAAGAAAATCAGCATCAACAAGAGCAAAGGATAGCTATTGAGCAGTATCACTTAACAAGTAATCAAATTTTCTATCATTCTAGTTTATACAAGAATTAGCATACATTATTGAGAAAAATAACGAAAAATTTATCATATTTCCTCTAAAATTCTATTTCAATTGTGCATTTCGTAAGAACATTTATTGAAGATTTGCACTGACGAAACATAGCGATTAAATTATCCAAATTTTTATTTTGTCATTGTCAAGAGTAACATCTGCTCTTGAAAAAAATGCTGTCTGGGCTTGTTATAGACAGCATGAATTACATTGTCATTGTCAAAATTTGAAAGGAATAAAATGAAGAAAAAGAGAAAAATGTCAGAAAAGGTACCTTCTATTCGACATACTGCTTATATGTTCTGTTCAACAGTAGAAAGTGTTTCAATTAAAAATTTGCAAGAAATAATCAAATTATTTCAAGAAACACTGAATCCATTTGAAATTGCAGGTATCATCCACGATAAAGATATTGATACAGAATCACACTATCATATTATCATCAGGTTTAAAAATGCTATTTGGTTAAATTCAATTATCAACAAGCTTTCACAAAATGGGTTTGAGGTTCAATCAAACTTTTTCGAAGCTTGGAAAGGTAAAGTAAACAATGCTTATTCTTACTTAATCCATCGTACGGCGGATGCAAGTGAAAAATATCAATATTCAGTAGATGAAGTTTTCGCAAATTTTGACTATGCTGAAAGAATCGAGAACATTGAATCAAAAATTCAATCTAACTCTAGAAAAGAAAAAACAATCAATGTTGTACGAAACCTCATAAATAAAATAATCGCTGGAGATATAACATTCGACGAAGCAATTAAAGAGGTTGATGGATATACACTTGTGAAATACGATAGAGAATTTTCAAAAGCTAAGAAAAGACGAACAGAAATTGATTTTGAAAATTGGAAAGAAAATGCACTAAAAAATGGATTTAAGAGAGAAATTATTTGGCTTTATGGTCCATCTGGAACTGGAAAATCGAGATTATGCAAACACTTTGCAAAATCAATTGGAAAACCATTCTATACAACAGGCTCCTCACGTGACCCATTTCAAAATGTCGGTTCGCAAGAAACTATAATTATCGAAGAAATCAGACCAGGTCGGGGAGGTAATTTTAATTATGCTGATTTCTTACTTATCATTGACCCATTTAATGCTGACGCTACTGCTTCCAGTCGTTTCTTTGATAAACCAATTATTGCAACGACAATAATAATAAACACCCCATTTTCACCTTTTCAATTTTATGAATCAATTAGTAAACAAGCTGGCTTTGATAAGAAAATTGACACTGTGATTCAGCTCATTAGACGGATTACACTTCTTCAAGAAGTAACTGATAAATCTATTATTACATACAAATTCGATAATGAAAAAAATAATTATGTGGAATATGAGCGAATAGACAATCCTTACTACGAGTCCGATAAAAATAAAATTGAATTTAATTCAGATGTTTATGATAAGTATAAAAAAATGACTCTCAAAATTTCAAAGGAGGAAGATGATGACAGACAGAATGATTGAAAAATCCCATTTGATAAAGATGGGTTTTACAAAATATCAAGCCACAGGCATTATCAAACAAGTTAAACTGAATCTTGTCAATCAAGGTTATTATTTGTATAATAACAAGAGACTTGCTATTGTTCCAGCTTCTGCTGTCGAATCATTAATTGGAGTAACAATTTCAGAGGAGACAGCAGAGAATGGCAAACAAAACCCAACAAAAAACTAAATATCCAGGTGTTTACAAAGACCTAAAATCAGGTAAATTTTTTTATCAGATTGAGTTAGGTACTGACAAAGCTACAGGTGAAAGGATAAGGAGGAAAAAATCAAGAGATAGATTCGGGAATGTTTTTACATCAGCACTTCAAGCGCATAAAGAAGTTACTAGGATAAAAAGAGAGTATCATAAGGCAGATGGCTATTCTTTTTATCATATGAAGTATCGAGAATTTATGGACACAGTATATATTCCTTACTATCGTTCATATGTCGAGACCTCAACGTTTAATACTAGATATCCAGCTTTACAACTTATTATTGAAAAATTTGGTGATATAAAACTACGTGAAATAAGCGTGACCGATGTTGATAATTTTAAGATTTGGCTACTGACAGATGCAAACAATGGAGGCTCAGGTTACAGTCAATCATATGCTTCCCTAGTTTTTGGTATGTTTCGTAAAACACTTGATAAAGCTGTCGAGAGAAATTTTCTTGAATACAATATTTCAAAAAAAGTAAAAGCAATTCCAAAAGGAAAGCAAATTGTCCCTTATTGGACAAGGACGGAATTCGAGTTAGTCTTGCAACAAATATGCCTTGATGATGTATACGAACATTTATGTTTTGTAATGCTATATCTATATTATACGACTGGTATTCGAGTTAATGAAGGAACTGCTTTGTATTGGAGTGATATTGCATTTGGCCAACAACAATTACGCATCCACCATATGCTTGAGGTTCAATCAAGAAAAAAATACATTAGAAAAGAATATACAAAAACAGATGATGGAAAAAGAATCATTGAATTAGATGATACAACTGTCAGTATATTGAGGCAATGGCGAGAAATACAAACTCAAATTGGACTTGGTAAAGAAAATGACTTTATATTTACTTACGATGGCTATCCTATGATAAAATCAACCATAAACCGAATATTAAATAGATATGCAGAGCTTGCAGGTGTTCGTAGGATTCAACCTAAGGGTCTAAGACATAGTCATGCAAGCTATGTCTTAAATGAGTTAAAAGCTTCTATTCTTGCGCTTTCAAAGAGATTAGGACATTCAAGTCCTGAGATAACTTTGCGTCACTATGCTCACCTATACAGTGGTGCTGATAAAGAGATAGCCCAGTTACTCACTAATGCAATTAACATACAAACTGCACATGAAACTAGAGTAAAATTTAATGGAAATCAACATATGAAAAAATCATTCCCCCCTAAAAATCCCCCCCTTGAAGTATATACTACTTCTAATCCCTTGTCCCACAAGGGATAGGAGAATACCTGTTTCAATTGAGTGGGAGTGATAGAGCCTGGGGAGAGGCTCTATCAGCCAGTCTCTCAAGACTGTTTTACCCGACGACTGAAAACAAGAAAGCGTCGCTGATCTGGGAAATCAACTAACCCGACACTCCAAAATAGGAAAGAGTCTTATAAAAAAAACAATCAAAGAGTAGTTTAGTGCTACTACTTTGATTGTTTTTTTGTTTTCTAGCTCAAAACTCTAACTAGTACCGTTTTGGAGGGGATAGAAAATGCGATGTAATGATGTCATCCAGTTGTTCAGCAATACTTGCAAACTGCAGGTTTAAGTCCAAATTTTTGACACTAATCTGGTTTCCATGCATTTGGTAGACCTGATTAGGTTGAATATCTATATCTGTTTTAGCGTATAGAAGCATTCCCGCTACTGTATTGTTTGAATCTGACAGGCGATAAGCCTGATTTTTCACATAGGTAAAAATTTGGTATAGATTATGTGAATGGAGTGTGCGCTTATCAAAGCGAATCTGTGTGTTACTAGAATAATATTTAGCATCAATAATCAATATAGTATCTTTATATTTGAGGTAAATATCACTCTGCATGATGGGGAGCATATCTCCAAAACCATCATCTAGTGCCCAAGGTATCTGAGAGGCGGTAACCTGTATTTGGGGATAATGCTTTTTATAATATCCAAGAATGAACTTCTCATATAGCAAGGATTCCCTCCGCTCATCAAGAAAATTCATCAATTTCTTATTCCCCTCCCTCTCTGTATGAATTAATCCATTCACTACCAAATAGCAGATTGACATTAGTAATTGATACGATTGATTGTTTCGATTATATTGTAAATTCCAATTGATTGAGTGTAGATTAATTTTTGAGACTTCTCCAAAGAAAACTAAGAGTTTTCTCAATTTCTTTTTCCTGTCTCTGCTTACATCAGCTTTTAGCAGTATCTCAATGCTTGCTTTGATAATGCGATTCATTGTGCTGTCAAGAGAAAAATCATCGTATTGGCAAACAAGTTGCTTTCTACGCCAATTCGGAGGTGTTAAAGATTCAGCGATATGTATTTTACCTTTAAGTGCCGAGAGTGACTCGGTTTGAGAACGATACTCTCTACCAAGTCCTCTTTTCACCTGTATCGAGAGGCTAATGATCATTATTTCCGCCAGTAGATCTGCAGCATTTTTAAATTCTTCAGTAGCGATCCGTTTATATTCCTGCTTATGAAGGATTTTGAATGCGTAAGATAGCATATAGTAGATATTTTGGACAGGTATCACTGGATGGTACTCCTTAACTTACTACTCCAATCATGAATTTTTGTCGGTTCATCAAACCAATATTCTTTCAATAGGGGAATCAGTTCATATTCAACAATGGCTTCTAGTAAGCCTTGGTCCAGTACTTCTGCTGATAAACCGCAGAAGTAACTATGCCCAATACAGAAGCTATCTCCCAGTACTTCCTCTGTTGAAATGGCCTGATTTAGCTTTTCTACACAGGAAATGAGTCTATCGAATTTTTCGTTTTTCAGATTTGTTTGATAATATTTGAATCCCGCAGTTGAAAAACCTGGCTTAATGTCAAAGAAGGCAAAGCGACGTCTCAGTGCATAATCAAGTAGGGCTAAACTCCTATCTGCGGTATTCATCATGCCGATGAGATATAGATTTTCTGGAATTGAGAATTGCTCATCCGAGTAGAGGAGCTGTAAAGACTTGCCTCGTTTGTCATTTTCTATCAGCATAAACAGTTCACCAAAAATTTTGCTCAAATTTCCCCTGTTTATTTCATCAATAATAAAGAAATAATCATGACCCTTGTCAGATTCTGCTTTTTTGCAGAAAGTATAGAATGCCCCCCTTCTCAGCTCAAAGCCACTTGTCGAAGGTCTAAAGCCCATGATGAAGTCCTCGTAGGAATAGCTTTGGTGAAACTGAATTGTCATGACCCTTTCTAAATCTGGCTTACCCATTAATGAAAATGCTAGGCGTTCTGCAACAAACGTCTTTCCAACTCCTGGTGCTCCTTGTAAGATGATATTCTTTTTCATTTGGAGTATGGAGGTTAATTTATCATACTCTTCTTCTGTCATATAGACTTCTGATAGGAAGTGATTTTTCGTATAGCTATCTTCTACTACCTCTTCTCCACCTATCACGTTTCCAGTATCAGCTTCCTCAGCCAGTGGAGAAATTGCTCTTGCACTTCTTTCCTTCTCTTCTTGATTGATCTGTTTAGAGTATTTCCAAGCCATGGCTGATAATTCTTTAAAATCTTTCAGTTTGCTCTCTGCACTGTTTAAATAATGATGCATAGAGTCCGATATATAAAAATAATCATCGGCAGAAATTTTTGACTTCATCTTTGGTAGTTTTTTGATGACATCAGTAGGAATCTCCCCAGATTCGTACACATACCACTTATTTCTGCTATCTAAGTTCAAGAAAAAGTCAGGAGCAATCCAATACAAGGCCATCGTAATCTTGCTGTTACCATTTCCTTTCTTGTTTATAGCCAAATCAAAATAGTGTGAAAATTTTTCTTTCTTCTCAGCCGTAGGCTCCTTGCTATAGGTCAAAGCAGCAATGAAAAGTTCCCATAAGTCATCAATATCATTCTCATCACGATCTCCGATAAAGTAATAGAAAGTCGCATTCTGATTCATCAGTACTGGTATGCTTTCAAAAGAGGATGGGATTTCCGCTTGGAGGTGGAATAATTCTGCTATAGCTATCAGAATTTTGATGCGATTCTTCTCTTTTATTTGCTTATTGAAGAGTCCAAATATCGTAAAAGGATCAATATCTATCAGTTGATTGTCCTTTTCTAACGTGGGCATATGTATCTTTGTTTTGGTATAGATAGCTTTTACTTTTTCAACCAGCTCTGCTCTATTATCTTTATAGTCTACTAATTTCCAAGCAAATTCCTTATAAAAGTTTACCCAATTGAATTGATTTTGTTCATCCATAGTATCCTCCAACGGTGTTGTATCTACACCTATTAAATTATGAGTTCGCATTTACCTATATTTTATCATTAAACATTCCTGTCGTAAACTTAGAATTTATATACTTGTGTAACCGTTTAATGCGGTACCTTAAAATAGTTGCTTTTGATATTTTTATATGATAATATGTGAATGAAAACGTTTTAGAAAGGTGTGATGGCTGTGCTGAAATACTCGAAAGTGCTGTTACTTGTCTTGCTTATTGCTACTGGTCTATCTTGTATCGGAATCTACTGGCTTGGAAAAGAGCAAAATAGACTATTAAATGAGCAGTGTCATTCCTTGAACATACGTATTATTAATGATCTAGGAACAAAAATTGATGCCATTGGTGGTCCGCAAAATCCGCGTATCATTGGATTCTATCAACGAGATGCCACTACTGCTATCAGCCAGCGGATTGGTACAGCTTCTGAGGAGGAACTGAAAATAGCTAAACCTGACAATCTATTCCAGAAAGAGTGGATTGTTCTCTATCCTCAAACGCGCAGCAGTCCCTTTGAAAATACTTCTGCCTATGCAGTAATGAAAACCAGTATCAAGGCTGACTGGCTCCATGTGACTACTTCGTCAGAGACGGAATTAGATATTTTTTATGAGAAGGCAGATGAAAGCTTGCTGACCTTGGAAGACTTGGTGCAAGACAAGGAAAGTTTTCGTACTACACTAAAAACAATCCTAGTTTCAGCTAAAAATGAGGCTGAAATTCAAGTTCAAAAAGATATTTTAGAAATGTTTGATAGTGATGATTGGTCTGCTATTCCCTTTTCTTACACTGAAAAATCTCTGATATTGGAGAAAGCTATCATTTCAATTTCTGCATTTGTAGATAGTTTAAATCCCTACTATTTTTCAGAACAAACCCTTGCAGATTTGCGTTTATCAGAAGAATCGCGCCAGGCTTTGGAAGATTCGGTAGATAAGACAATTATCGCCTATCCTTGAATAAACGGTGGGAGTGGGAAAGTCGTCATGGATGTCTTTCCCAGCTTCTTTATATTTTTTGTTTAACGAATTAAACGTTTTTGTGGATTTGAAAAATATTTTTTGTTATACTTGTGTTATGAAAACATCAACACTTGGAAAGTTACTAGAATTACCAAATTTTCACCACTTCTACACCGTTCCAATTAGAGAAAATACGGAGTCTTCTGGAAATTATATAATTGTTTTTGAACAGGACAAGCAACCTGTATTTGTTGATTTGAAAAATGAGACTGGTCACACTCGTGAGGTACGCTTTGCCAGTCATTTTGACAGCGCCGGTCTTCTGGTTGGATTAGGAGCCATTCCTATCAATTATTGGCCTACCTGCCAGATTCTTGGTGTGAAGAAAAATAATAATCGACGAGGACTTAGTCTATCTAGTCTGATGAATAGTTATGGACGTCTACCTATTTTTAAGGAAATGGCAGAGCGTTATAGAGCGCGTGGACAGTCAACCATTTATGACCCCTACCGATATTCGTATACTATTGATGAGAAAAAGGTTATTAAGGATAATCAATTAACCCTTATTCCAAAGAAAGAATACGAAAAGATAAAAGATTTTCATCCTTTTTTGCAAACAAAGCATGGAAATGTTTATGCAGTTCCTTGTTTCTACCAAGACAGAAAACGAAATCAGCTTACTAAAATCTATATTATGGGCTGGTACTTTTATGAGAAGCAATTAAAAATATCTTGGAAACCTTCTCATTCTCGTAAAAGCCGCTGGCGTTCTTCGCTTGTTTCAGTTGATAAATTATCGGACCGCTTCTTCTTTCAAGGAGAATTGTATAAAAAAGGAACCTATCCAGTGTTCCTTGAAGACCTCACAATAAAAAATAAGGCCTACCAACATCGCCTGGATAGGGAGTTTGCAGCCTTTTTAAGTATTATTGAAGAACAAAAACGGAGGGCACAGCTCCGTGTTAAGTAGAAAATGGTTAGGTTGGTAAATTACCGACTATCATTTTTACGATTATCTTTTAGTTTTACAACGACTCGAAACTGGCGATCAGGATGATTTTCTGTATTGGACATCTGAATACGTGCCTCTAGAATATCGCTGTGTCCAAAATAGATTAACCGACTGATTAGTGAGTTTTTATCTGATGGGATATATCCTAACTTTGTGCCCTGATAAAAGATTGCTACAGCTTCTGAGTCATGTGGGTTTGACGGCTCTCCGACTAGCTGAACAGGTGTTCCTGGTTTGAGTTGGTCGATTACATCTAGTCCATCATAGTAGGCAAAGGCTGCCAAATGAAAATCTTGAACATTGCGTGTTGGTTCAAATGATGTGAATGTCATGTCTAACCAACTAGAGAATCATTATGGTTGATAAACAATTTGATAATCTGCATTGATAATGACACCGTTTTGGTAAATAGTGTAACGGGCATTATCATCGCCTTCCAAAATATTATAAGGAATAGATTCGGTGCGCGTGTAGTTACCTTCAATGACGCGCCAATTGTTTTCGCCTAAAATTGAGTTGGCATAATCAATCGTTTTTGGTCCACTATCCAACTGGACACCTGTTTCAGTATTTTTTAATGGGTCTATACCGCTAGTGGCTGAATTGGTCAAGCGATAATAAACATCTACTACGTCTGCTGCTGTTTCTTGGCTTATTACAATCATTCTATCGCGCGTAGAGTCAGTAGTGTCTGTCTCAGTTGTATTTGCTTGTGTTCCTTTGGGAATCATTAATAGTGTTACATCGCCAATCGTTGCGTCTACATAGCCTGTTTCAAAAATTCCGTCAGTTATTTTTCCTCGGCCAAGTAAGGACTGGCTATCTGCTACTAATCCTTTGCTATTGAAGACCAGTGAATTTCCTTGACTATTTTGCCAGGTGCCTAGTATACTATCGTAATTGCCTTGCATTAGAGCATCTATATCCATAGAACTAAGAGAAATCTCACGTTGGATTGTTGATGAAGTGCTTGTATTGGCATTAGAAACCTGGGTATCAGCAGTTGAGGTACTTGCGGAACCGCCCTTCTTTTCAGTTCGACAGGCAGAAAGCGACATGATAGTGAGCAAGCCAAGAGCGAGTGCTAAATATTTTCTTTTCATTCTAGCTATCTCCCCTCTAATCTCTATGAATAGTAAAGCCAGTTGCCTGCTTGGTTGCCATAATGGTCATATCAGAAATCTGCACGTGTGCAGGTTGATTTGCAACAAATAGCGTACAGTTGGCAATATCATTTGCTTGAAGAGCATCAATTCCTTGATAGACTGTCGCTGCTCTCTCTTTATCTCCATGAAAACGAACTTTGCTAAAATCAGTCTCAACGATACCGGGTTGTAAGGTAGTTACCTTGATATTTTTATCAATCGTGTCAATACGGATCCCGTCTGAAAGCACCTTGACAGCTGATTTGGTTGCAGCATAGACAGCAGCTCCTGCATAGGCGTAAATACCGGCTGTTGATCCAATATTGATAATATGACCCTCATTATTTTCAACCATTTGTGGCAATAACTGACGTGTCACAGTTAGTAATCCTTTAATATTGGTATCAATCATTGTCATCATATCAGTCAAATCATAGTCTTGGAATTTATCCAATCCCAATGCCAGGCCAGCATTGTTTACCAAAATATGAATTTGTCCAACTTCTTCTAAGATTTTTTGACAATTTACAATCGTTTGTTCCATATTCGTAACATCAAATGAATGAACTGATACCTGAACATGGTATTGCTTTTCAATATCTTGCTTAATTTCTTCTAGTTTGTCCAATCTTCGCCCTGTAATGATGATATTATCACCATTAGCAGCAAACACATAAGCGATTGCTTTGCCAATGCCACTACTTGCACCTGTAATCAATACATTTCGTTTCATCACTCTGTCTCCTATTCTCTTTATTATACTACAATTTTACCTAGTTTGTAAAAATGCTGTAGTTAAAAAACTCATCAAATTTCCGATGAGTTTGATAGGTATTAAAATAAATTAATGAGGCGCATCAGGTGCATATTAAAACGAACCTGTCTAGCATAGTAGATATTTCCACCATTTACATATAACTTCCCACCATTTAGCAAAGCCAAAGGATGAAAATAGGTATACGTTTCTTCTGTAGTATTCCCTAAGCTTGGTGCTACTACTGTTCTGGAGTATTCTTTCGCTAAAGAGAGTGTATGTTCTCCACCATGCTCAGCAATATAGTCAATATAGGCTGGACCGAAATTATATGCCTGAACTGCTGTCCAAACCTCTACTCCTTTTTCCTCAGCCAACCGTAGGTTTTCTGTCAGGTAGATAATTCCTTGCCGGATACTCTCTCTGCTATCCGTGATGGTGTTAGCATAGCCAGTAGCGGACTCACTTGATTGCATGACATCTGCTTCTTGTCCCTTGGTTTCTGTGTAAATCATTGCTAGGACTAGTTCTTCATTAGCTGGTGTGTCGTTTTCTGCCAATACTTCTTGTACCATAGTTTGATAGGTCATCACTTGCTTTACTGCACTGTAGGTTTGATAGAATTTGTAACCGAGAAAAATCAGTAAAAGAAGTATCAGCGTACGTATCAGTTTTTTCATTTACTTACTCTTTATGTCTTCAATATTTTTGATAAGAATAGAATAGGTTCCGTTGTCATTTTGAATAAATTCAACCGATTCTGCATCCTCATAGATTGCATTTGGCACAATCAACTCAATTCCGTTTGATAAAGATAGCTTCTGATTTTCAAATTTCTTAAGTTGACGGCTACTATCAATTTCATCGAAGGAAATTTTATCAGGTATGACCTCTTTCAGTTGATCGACGAAATTTAAACGAGCAGTCAGGTTGTTGTCGAATAACTGATCAGCCAATTTTTCAGGTGAAAGCTCGTTATCTTCTTCCAAATTGTTGAAAATAGCTGACTTGACTTTTGATTGAAATTGAAAATCGCCTTGATGGAAATTGTCAGCAATCTTCTGTGCAGTTTGCTCTACTGCTTTGATTGATTTTTTTGCAGAAATAGCTGGTGTAACTTGCAGAAGATTATCTGAGAAATAATTGAGGAAGGCTCCATTGTGTTTGATTCTTTTCTCAATCAAATGATACTTCCGCGTTTGAAGATTGACAATCAAGGCTTCATCAGGTGCTGAACCCGCTCCAGGTAAATTATTCTGGGTGATTTTTAAAGGACTTCCACTTTCCAGACCAACGTGGGCGAGATTTTCACGCAGTGAGATTCTCAAAAAGGCAAAATGTTCAACACCATTTCGTTCAAACTCTATGAAAATGAGGTCATTGGTTTTTAAATTCTCAGAAATTGAAAATTCTTCTTTCCAGAGATTAGCAATCTTGACAGAGTTTGTCAGTAGGTCACCATCTAAATAGTCAAGAAAAGGATTGTCGGGATTAAATTGTCCTGTTTTTGCTTCATCAGAAAAGACACGTTCAATCTTTTTACGCAAATATTCTTCTATTTTTGGGCTAACAGTCAAAAGCTGGTCGGCAAGGACCAGCTCTGTATCATCAGGACTAAATTGATGTATGATGGCTTTTTTTACAAATATATCCATTATAAACCTTCGTAAAGTGGGAATTGATCTGTCAAAGCACGCACTTCTTGACGGACTTCCTCAAGAGCGGTTTCATTTTCTGCATTTTCAAGTGCTTTGATAGTTAGTTGTGCAACCTTGCGAGCTTCCTCTACTCCAAAACCGCGAGCAGTAATGGCCGCAGAGCCAATACGGATACCGCTTGTTTTGAATGGTGAGAGTTTTTCGTAAGGAATTGAGTTTTTATTGAGAGTAATATTTACTTCATCCAAGAGATGCTGAGCAACTTTACCATTTTCAACAACTTTGGTCACGTCAACGAGGAAGAGATGGTTGTCTGTTCCATCTGTGATGACTTTAAAGTTAGGGTTTGCAAGGAAGACTTCGGCCATGGCCTTGCTGTTCTCAATCACTTTCTGAGCATAGTCTTTGAAAGCTGGGTCCAAAACTTCTTTGAAAGATACGGCTTTTGCAGCAATAACATGCTCTAATGGACCACCTTGAATTCCAGGGAAAATGGCTGAGTTGATTTTCTTAATAAGTTCTTCGTCATTGGTCAAAATCAAACCACCACGTGGCCCACGAAGTGTTTTGTGAGTTGTTGTTGTTGTGATATGAGCGTGAGGAACTGGGTTAGGATGGAGACCAGCAGCTACAAGACCAGCAATATGAGCCATATCCACCATCAGTTTGGCACCAACTGCATCAGCAATTTCACGGAATTTAGCAAAGTCAATTGTACGTGCATAGGCTGAAGCACCTGCTACAATCAATTTTGGCTGTACTTCTTTTGCTTGTTTTAAAATTGCATCGTAATCAAGCAAGCCAGTTTCTTCGTCAACATTGTAAGCGACAAAGTTGTAAGTTTGTCCTGAGAAGCTAACGGATGCACCGTGAGTCAAGTGACCACCTGCAGCTAAGTCCATCCCCATAACAGTGTCTCCTGGCTCAATCAAGGCCATGTAGGCAGCACAATTGGCCTGACTTCCTGAGTGTGGCTGAACGTTAGCAAATTTTGCACCGAATATTTCTTTAGCACGTTCAATAGCTAAACTTTCAACTACGTCAACGCATTCCGTACCGCCATAGTAACGACGACCTGGGTAACCTTCAGCATATTTGTTGGTCAAAATAGAACCTTGAGCTGCCATAACAGCTTTAGAAACAACGTTTTCAGACGCAATCAATTCGATATTATTTTGTTGGCGTTTTTCTTCAGCTTGGATAGCTTCCCAAACTTCTTTATCAAATTCTTTGTAGTTAACTTTGTCAAAAATCATGTGCGGTACTCCTTTGTATTGGGCTAAATGTGCTTGATAAAACGCTTCTGCATTTTATCGGAGTGATAGCCATTCTTTTCGTAGAAAAGATGGGCTTGGAGACGACTATCAGCAGAATTGAGGCGAATAAAATGGCAGCCCTCTTTCTGTGCAATTTGCTCAACGGCTTTCAGCAGACTTGCTCCAATCCCTTGTCCTTGATGACTAGGCAAAACAGCTAGTCCGAGAATATTGAGGCCTGTATCCGAATAGAGACTTTCATAGACTTGTGCGTGAATGTAGCCTTGCACTGCGCCACTTATGTCATCTATATAGACCAATAAGATATGCCCCAATGTACTCGTGCATCTAAAAAACTGTCGCTCAGTTTGTTCTAATGAACAATCATACCCTAAGGATTGAGCATTGATTTCTCGGATGACTACCAAGTCACCTTTCTCAATGGGACGAATCATAAAACTACCTCAAATTCTATTTCGGGAATGGCTTTCTGAATCTCTTCGCGGCTGATAGCACCTTGGCGCAAAATCCGCGCTTTCTGTCCAGAAAGGTCCAAAATCGTTGAATCAATACCTGTCAGAGCTTGGTCATCCTCAATGCCAGGCAAATCAACTGAAAATTGTACCTGGATGTCCGAAAACTTCTTGCCGCTTTCTTGTCCTGAAACATTAGCTGATGGTCCGATTAAGGGACCCGTTTCCGCAATCAAACGTAAAGTTTTTTCGTGCTTTGGAAGACGAAATCCAACAGTATCCAGTCCAGAATTAACCCAAAAAGGAACGTTTTTGTTCGCTTTCAGGATAATCGTTAGTGGTCCTGGCATAAATCTATTATACAGTTTTTCCAGATAATGGGGTGGATTTTGACTGAAAAAATAAATATCGTTCAGATTTGAGACGTTTAAGTTCATTGCCTTATCCCTCGGCCGCTGTTTCAACTGATAGACGCGATTGACTGCATCTTCATTCAAGGCTCGAGCAAAAAGCCCATAGACTGTTTCAGTTGGAAGGATAACAGCACCACCATTTTCAAGAATTTTTCGGAGTTTATCCATTGTCATCCGCTACGACCTTTCTATCCTGTCCAAATTGGTCTTTGAGGACTCGAATTCGCTTTTTGGGGAAATGCAGAGCGAGTAAGTCAGTTAGGTCTTGCCCTTGCTTGTAGCCAATTTCAAAGTAGAGTTTTCCATTCTCCTTCAAAAATGTCCCTGCTTGCTCCGCAATTTGTCTATAAATAGCCATGCCATCTTCTTCCGCAAATAAGGCCAGATGTGGCTCAGAAGTCAATACATTGAGTCCAACTTCATCTGTGTCATCTGGTGAGATGTAGGGCGGATTGGAAACGATGATGTCAAATTGCCCTTTCACTGCTTGCAAGACATCCGATTCTAGAAAGTGAACAGAGACTTGGTTGGTTCTTGCATTTTCCTGAGCCACTGCTAGGGCATCCTTTGAAATATCAACCGCAACCACTTCCCAATCAGGTCTAGCTTTTGCAAGGGAAATAGCTATGGCACCGCTTCCTGTACCGATGTCTAAGATACGCAAACCTGCTCCGCTATTTTCCTGCAAAATCAAATCAACTAATTCTTCCGTTTCAGGTCTTGGAATCAAGACTCGCTCATCCACCGCAAACTCCAAGCCATGAAAATCAGCCTTGCCGATAATGTACTGGGCAGGTCGGTGCTGGGAAAGTTGCTGAAAAATCGCATCAATCTCTTCTTTGTCAGTCGGTGTAACTTCCTGACGGAGCAGGAGGAGAAATTCCGTAAAGTTCAATCCCTTTAAGCCACGAAAGGTGAAGGACAGGGATTCTGCCTCTTCACCGATTGCGACTAATTGTTCCTCGTATGCTGCAAATAATTGAGCGTAATTCATTATTTGTTAAGCTCTTCTAGTTTTTGCGTCTGATCGTAAAGTACAAGAGCATCTACGACTTCGTCCATCTTACCTGACAAGATAGTATCCAGCTTTTGCAAGGTCAAGCCGATACGGTGGTCTGTCACACGGTTTTGTGGGAAGTTGTAAGTACGGATACGCTCTGAACGGTCACCAGTACCAATGGTTGATTTACGCTCTGCATCCTGCTCATCTTGGGCAATCTGTGCGAAGTGGTCCGCAACACGGGCACGGATGATCTTCATGGCCTTTTCACGGTTTTTCTGCTGGGTCCGTTCTTCCTGCATCTCTACTTTGATGTTGGTTGGCAAGTGAACGATACGCACGGCAGTTGCAACCTTGTTGACGTTCTGTCCACCAGCACCAGATGCGTGGTAGATATCGACACGAAGATCTTTTGGATCGATGTCGTATTCTACTTCTTCAACTTCTGGCATGATGAGAACGGTTGCGGTTGAGGTGTGGACACGACCTTGGCTTTCTGTCACAGGGACACGTTGGACACGGTGAGCTCCTGATTCATACTTGAGTTTTGAATAAACGGATTGACCAGAGACCATGGCAACCACTTCCTTGATACCGCCGACACCATTATAAGAAGCCTCCATGACTTCAAAACGCCAGCCTTGACCTTCTGCATACTTTTGATACATGGTCAAAAGGTCTCCAGCAAAGAGGGCAGCTTCATCACCACCTGCAGCACCACGGATTTCCAAGATGATGTTTTTGTCATCGTTAGGGTCTTTTGGTAAAAGAAGGATTTTCAGCTTTTCTTCGTAAGCCTCTTTGTCAGCTTTAGCTTGTTTGAGTTCTTCCTTAGCCATTTCCTCCAAATCAGCATCACCAGAAGATTCTTTAATCATCTCTTCTGCATCGACAATGTTTTGAAGTACAGTCTTATATTCGCGGTAGGCTGTTACTGTATCACGAGTTGCAGCTTCTTCCTTAGACAACTCCATAAAACGCTTGGTATCGCTGACCACATCAGGGTCAGACAACAATTCACCAAGTTCCTCATAGCGGTCCTCCACCGCCTGTAATTGATCGTAGATGTTCATAAAATTAAGATACAAAGCCCGTTAAGCAAGCACAGTCAAAATAGGAATTTTGACCAAGTGTTACAAACACTTGGAGAAATTATCTTTTTGACACAGCTTGTAGGGCGTGTTCATTTCCTTTCTGTAATATGTAGGTCATGAAGCGGGCACAGTTCGTAGCCCGTATTCAATTCCTTTCTAAATATTTGACCGAACACACTTCCAGTTAGCTTGTAGGGCGTGTTCATTTCCATTCTGTTATTTGTAGGTCATGAAAATTGGCACAGAGTCATAGGCAAATTCAGTTCTATACAGATGCTCGGTTTACAGCCGCTTCTCATTTCATTTTCAAAAATTAGGGTAAATCTTTAATTTCTGGTGAAAAATAATGTTTGCGACAGACAGGAATGTAGGTTTCATTGCCACCAATTTGGATTTGTTCTCCTTCATAAGTAGGTTTTCCATCCTGCGTTCTTAAAACCATTGTCGCTTTTTTAGAACAATATTGGCAGATTGTTTTGATTTCATCTAATTTATCAGCCAATAAGAGCAAATGTTGGGAACCTTCAAACAGTTCATTTCGGAAATCATTTTTAAGACCGAAAGCCATAACGGGTACATCTAATTCATCGACTACGCGAGCAAGTGCGTAGACATGATGACGTCGAAGAAATTGTGCTTCATCAATGAGAACACAGTAAGGACGCGGTTCCATTTTTTCAATAAAACCAAAGATATCCATATCATCGTCAATCGCCACTGCATCTCTTCTCATGCCTATACGACTGGATACAACACCAAAGGCATCACGAGTATCAAGTGCAGATGTCATGATAACAACAGGTTTTCCTTGTTCTTCATAGTTGTGGGCAACCTTCAAAATCTCAATGGTTTTTCCTGAGTTCATTGTCCCATATTTATAATATAATTGAGCCACTTTTCTCTTTCCAATCTTAAATTTTCACTCCCTCCATTTTATCATAAAATGGTCCTTATGGAAATAGAAAAACAAGCCCGTTTTGAGCTTGTTTGATATTAAGACCAAGGGAATGATAAGAAATTTCCGACACACTCAAAAATAATTTTAGCTGCCGTTGGTTTCCACTTGTAGAGCATAACACAACCATATATTAGGCTGTAAAAAGAAAATGCAAGAAACAAAGGTCCTTCCCATATACTCTTGGCAAAAACAGTTGCTACTAGATACAAACATAATCCAGCGAGTAGGAACGATAAAATCATACGGTATTTATAGGCCATGAGTAATCCCTCCTTATAAGAGCAGTATAGCATACAATGTAAACGCTGTCAACGTTTTTCTTACTCACACCCAATTCCATCTCCATCACGGTCTAAATGACTACCGTAACCTGGTTCTCCACGATAGATTGGTGCAGCTCCTGCTTGTCTAACTGCCTTACAATTTGGATAATATGTGTTTTGAGATGGTGTAGCAGCAAATTGCTGAACTTGGCTTTGTGCTTCTGCTTCTGCAACTTTTTGCGCTTCGGCGGCGAGACGCTCTTCCTCCTCTTTACGTGCTTTCTCAGCAATAGCTTTTTCAGCGTTCCAATATTTGATAATGACTTTGCTATCTTTTTTGATGACCTTATCGTTCATCTCGTTAAAAGATTTTCCATCAATCTCGACCGCAATGATTTGTCCATTTTTAGCAATTTCATTGGTCTCTGTTGCTACTTCAGATACTTGAGAAAAACCACCGTCAGTAAACAATTTTTTAGTATCTGCAGCTGTTTTTGTTGAAATGGATGATGGCAGTTCAGCGAAGCTAGAGAAATCGTAGTAGGTGATTACAATGGGGGTTGATTTTTTGCTGATAATCTCCTGTTTGGTGGGCAACTGAAGCTCTGCGCCACCGAGACTAATTTTTTGAATTTTTTCGTGCTTTGCTTTATCCTTGTCCGCAACAGCAGTCCACTTGATGTCTGTAAATCCTGCTGTTTTTAGCTGTTTTTCGAGCTCTGGTTTTGTTTTAGCCTCTGCTAGATTTTCTGGTAGTTTGATGTTATCTTTGCTAACGTCAAAATAGGTTAATGTAACAGGGAGACTAGTAGAGTAAAAATGATTGGATTGATAGGTGTGATTTCCGATTTGAAGGCGATCAATCTTATCTTTTTTGTCCGCATTGCCTTCTTCTACTAGCAGAACAGGAGTTAGTTCGACTTGTTTAAAACCTGAATCTTTCAGCTCTTTCTCGACATCTGCTAAATTTTTAGAAGCTGGTAGGTTGAATTCAACGGCATCTTTTTTGGGAACATGGTAGGAGATTGTAATTGGGATATTTTTTAAAGCCCGTCCTTCCTTCCAATCTTCTCCGTCAACAGAGACGAGTTCGACAAGATCGCTTTCCCCTATTTTTCCAAATTCTAAATCAGTAATTTCCACCCCCTGAATATTTTTAAAACCTGCTTCTTGAAGATGTTTTACGACTGTTACATACTGTTGTCCATAAAGGTCATCTTTTTTCGGAAGCTCAGCAGTCATTAATTGTGAACCGATAAATGTTGTAAGTAGGACGCCACCAGTTATTCCTGCTGTTTTCCGATTAAGAAACTTTCTAGATTTTTTTATTGACGTTTCGCTAACTATCTGAGTTGCTTTTTTCTTAAACATAAATCATTCTCCTTATTGTTGATCGCGATATTATTATAACAAAATATAAATATATTTTGCAATACATTATGAAAATATCCTTGGAGAATCATAAAAACTATGGTACAATAAACGAAAAATAAAGGAGGAAATATATGCCGTTTGTACGTATTGATTTGTTTGAAGGACGCACAGAAGAACAAAAGATTGCCTTAGCACGTGAAGTTACCGAAGTTGTATCTCGTAATACTAATGCGCCAAAAGAAGCCATTCATGTCTTCATCAATGATATGCCTGAAGGGACTTACTACCCACAAGGTGAAATGAAACGTAAATAAGAGAAAACACTCTTGCAACAAAATGCAGGAGTGTTTCTTTGTATCAAGTTTATTTCTTATCGTCTTCATCCATGCTGAGAACGCTGAGGAAGGCTTCTTGTGGCACTTCTACTGATCCGATTGCCTTCATCCGTTTCTTACCGGCTTTTTGTTTTTCTAGGAGTTTGCGTTTACGGGAAACGTCACCACCATAACACTTGGCCAAAACGTTTTTGCGAAGGGCCTTGATGTCGCTACGGGCCACGATTTTCTGACCGATAGCAGCTTGGATTGGCACTTCAAACTGTTGACGAGGAATGATTTTCTTGAGTTTATCAACGATGATTTTCCCACGTTCGTAGGCAAATTCCTTGTGGACGATAAAGCTGAGAGCATCGACCTTATCCCCATTGAGGAGAATATCCATTTTCACCAACTTGGATGAACGGTATTCAGAAATCTCATAGTCGAAGCTGGCATAACCACGAGTGGATGACTTAAGCTTGTCAAAGAAGTCAAAGACAATCTCCGCAAGTGGAATTTGGTAGATAACATTGACACGGTTATCATCAATATAATCCATAGTCACAAAGTCACCACGTTTCCGCTGAGCCAATTCCATGACTGCACCGACGTATTCCTGCGGTACCATAATTTGCGCTTTAACGTAAGGTTCTTCGATAGTTGCAATCTTTGTTGGGTCTGGGAACTCAGATGGGTTGGCTACATCAATCATTTCACCGTCTGTCATGTTGACATGGTAGACTACCGACGGTGCTGTCATGATGAGGTCAATGTTAAACTCCCGCTCAATCCGTTCTTGAATAACATCCATGTGCAAGAGGCCCAAGAAACCACAACGGAAACCAAAGCCGAGGGCCTGCGATGTTTCAGGTTCGAACTGCAAGCTGGCATCGTTGAGCTGGAGCTTTTCCAAGGCTTCACGGAGGTCATTGTACTTATTGGAATCAATTGGATAGATACCCGCAAAGACCATTGGGTTCATCTGTTTGTAGCCTGAGAGTGGCTCGCTGGCAGGATTTTCCGCCAAGGTTACTGTATCACCGACACGAGTATCAGCTACAGTCTTGATAGAAGCTGCGATATAGCCAACATCTCCAACTGCTAGGAAATCACGACCAATGGCTTTTGGTGTGAAAATTCCGACTTCTGTTACATCGAAGGTCTTGCCGTTGCTCATCATCTGGATGGTATCACCTGGCTTCACGACACCATTGACGATACGAACTTGGAGGATAACCCCACGATAAGGGTCATAGACAGAGTCAAAAATCAATGCTTGCAAAGGAGCTTCGACATCACCAGTCGGTGCTGGAACCTTCTCGACAATCTGTTCCAAGATTTCCTCGATACCAATACCTGCCTTAGCTGATGTTGGCACTGCTTCTGAAGCATCCAAACCAATCACATCTTCGATTTCTTGACGAACACGCTCTGGGTCTGCTGCTGGCAGGTCAATCTTGTTAATGATTGGCAAGATTTCCAAATCATTGTCCAAGGCTAGATAAACGTTAGCCAAGGTCTGTGCTTCAATCCCTTGAGCAGCATCCACCACCAGAATCGCACCTTCACAGGCCGCAAGAGAACGCGATACTTCATAGGTAAAGTCCACGTGTCCTGGTGTGTCAATCAAGTGGAAAATGTATGTCTCTCCATCTTTAGCTGTATAGTTGAGTTCGATAGCGTTGAGTTTAATTGTGATACCACGCTCGCGTTCCAAGTCCATACTATCCAGCAACTGAGCTTGCATTTCACGGCTGGAAACTGTTTCTGTCTTCTCAAGAATACGGTCAGCCAAGGTTGATTTACCATGGTCGATGTGGGCAATAATGGAGAAATTACGAATTTTCTCCTGTCGTTTTTTCAAATCTTCTAAATTCATGTTTCTTCCTCTACAAGGGTATTACTCTTTATTATATCAGAAATACCAAGAACTTGCCATAAGAAAAACGGGAGTGGGAAAGAACTCCTGCATTCATAGAAGAGTTCGTTTTCCCACCCCCGCACAGTTGATTAGGACAGATTTGGAGTGTGAAACACGAACAAATCTGCCAATCAACCACTGCGCTGAGATGTTGACACAAACTTTGAGTAGGATTGCTGTGGTTGAACTGCTCTGCTATTTTCCCAGCCAAAGACCGATCTCGCGTTCGGCTGCTTCTGCACTATCTGAACCATGAACGACATTTGCCACAATTCCCTCAACGGGCGCTGTCGCAAAATCTCCACGAATAGTCCCAGGTAGGGCGTTTACTGGATTGGTAGCTCCCATCATATCTCGCCAAGATTTGATAACTTCTGGCCCTTCTATAATGCCAGCTATCATCGGCCCGCTCGTCATATATTGTACTAATTGCGGGAAGAAAGGTTTATCTGTCAAATGATCATAATGTTGACTGATTAGCTCTTCTGTTGCTGTAACCATTTTTAAATCTTGGATTTGAAATCCCCTGCGTTCGATACGTGAAAGAATTTGTCCCGCAAGTCCACGCTTAAGAGCATCTGGTTTGATGATGAAGAAAGTACGTTCCATGATTTTTCTCCTGAACTGTTTATTAGATGTTGCTTAAGATAGCATCCCATGCCTGATCGTATCCGTGACGAGTCTCAGAAGAAAAGATAACGAATTGATCATTTTTATCAAAATCCAATTTCTTTTTAATCATCGATTCGTGCTTATTCCACTTTCCTCGTGGGATTTTATCAGCCTTCGTTGCCACAATAATAACAGGAATTTCATAATATTTCAAGAAATCATACATTTGAACATCATCTGCTGATGGCTCATGACGCATGTCTACTAAACTCACCACAACACGTAGATTTTCTCGTGTCGTCAAATACTCTTCGATCATTTTGCCCCACTTAGCACGCTCAGTTTTGGATACTTTAGCATAGCCATAACCTGGAACATCTACGAATCGAATTTTATCATCTATATTATAAAAATTGAGTTGTTGAGTCTTTCCTGGTTTTCCTGACGTACGTGCAAGATTTTTTCTTCCTAGAAGAGTATTGATAAATGAGGACTTTCCAACGTTAGATCGCCCGGCAAGGGCAATTTCTGGAATGTCATCGCCAGGATACTGGGCTTTTGAAACAGCACTGAGCAAAATCTCAGCATTATGTGTGTTGATTTCCATTTTATACCTTTCATAAATAAGGGTAGAAATCAATCAGTTTCTACCCTTTATTTTTAAGCAGTTTCTAGTAAAGGCTTTTCTTTACCGTCTACTGCTGCTTTTGTTACACGAACACGTTTAACGTTATCTTGGCCTGGCACCTCAAACATGACATCCAACATCGTTTCTTCAATGATGGAACGAAGCCCACGAGCGCCAGTCTTACGTTCAATTGCTTTTTCTGCAATTGCTAACAAGGCGTCCTCATCAAAGTCAAGCTCCACGTCATCATAAGACAAGAGTGTCTGGTATTGTTTTACAAGAGCATTCTTCGGTTCCGTCAAAATACGTACCAAATCCTCTGTTGTCAATTGGTCCAAAGCTGCGAATACAGGCAAGCGACCAATCAACTCTGGAATGATACCGAATTTTTGAATATCGTCTGCAATGATATGTTGCATGTATGATTCTTTTTCATCAATAGCACGATTATTATGACCAAAACCGATGATTTTTTCACCGAGACGCTGTTTGACGATTTCTTCGATACCATCAAATGCACCACCAACGATGAACAGGATATTTTTGGTGTCCACGTGAATCATTTCTTGGTTTGGATGTTTGCGTCCGCCTTGTGGTGGTACGCTGGCCACAGTTCCCTCGATAATTTTTAGGAGAGCTTGCTGGACACCTTCACCAGATACATCGCGGGTAATGGACACATTTTCACCTTTTTTGGCAATTTTATCAATTTCATCCACATAGATAATTCCTCTTTCTGCACGGTCGATGTTAAAGTCTGCAGCCTGCAAAAGTTTGAGGAGGATATTTTCTACGTCTTCACCAACATAACCCGCCTCAGTAAGAGCGGTCGCATCAGCAATAGCAAACGGGACATTCAAACTTTTAGCCAAGGTCTGAGCTAGGAAGGTTTTTCCTGAACCAGTCGGGCCAATCATAAGGATATTTGATTTTTGCAAATCAACATCGTTCTCATCACGGCTATCCTGGAAATTGATACGTTTGTAGTGGTTGTAAACGGCTACTGCTAAAGCACGTTTTGCACGATCCTGTCCGATGACGTAGTTGTTCAGGATATTGAGTAATTCTTGTGGCTTTGGCGTATCGGCCAAGTCTGTCAAAACTTCTTCTGCCAGTTCCTCACGAATGATTTCCTGTGCTAGTTCCACGCATTCATTACAAATGAAGACATTGTTCCCAGCGATAATTTTTTTAACTTCTTCTTGATTTTTTCCGCAAAATGAGCAATAGATTAGCTCATGTGTATGCTTAACAGCCATGTGTTTCCTCTTTCATATCTCTTATCTAAATAAAAATCCATAAATAGCATGAATACTATTGACCAGATTGGTAAAAGCATTCAGTAAAAATAAAATTGCTAAACCAAAACGTTTCTTCCGAAAGGCTTGAATCGCACAAAGAACACAAATCCCACAGAGAAATGCTGTAAATAAACCGAATAAACTTCTCTCCATGCCTAACCATCTCTTCTTTCATAGGTTTTTATTGTAAAATCATACGGGTTTTTCTCGTCTTTTGGACGTAAATTGGAGCTTTGTAGCTGAAATTTCTCCATAGGAAATGCTTTCGGAAAGTACACATCGCCATTAAATTGACCATGAATATCTGTCACTATTAATGTTTCAATGTAAGGTGCAAAGGCAGTAAAAATTTGTCCCCCACCAAGCACAAATAGTGTCTGTTCCTGGTTGTTATACCAATCTAGGACATCTTCCACACTGTGTAAAATGGTAACACGTTCACTCTCCAGTTGATAGGTTGTATCCGTTGTCAAAACGATGGTGTGACGATTGGGAAGAGCACGTTTACCCATGCCGTCGAAGGTTATACGTCCCATCACCATCGTGTGACCTGTTGTCGTTTCTTTGAAATGAGCTAAGTCAGCTGGCAATGACCAAGGAAGTCTATCACCTTTTCCTATCAATCCATTTTCATCTTGAGCCCAAATAGCAACAATCTTTTTAGTCATTTTCTCTCACTTTCCGTCCTATCATTCTATCAAAAAAACATGAAAAATGCACTTACCAAGTAGGGCTAGTGCAAATTTTTATCATATTGAAACTATCACCGACTCCTCAGAGATAGGGAAGATTCCGAGATTCGTAGAATGTGAATCTCGCTGGTGCTGGCATGCCCCCCTCATCTTAAATCGCCAAGTCAAATTTGAGTTGCGGCTTAACTGGCTTCGAAAGTCTGAGTATAGACTGTTGAAGGTTGGAAGTGAAACAGTTCGGAGAACTGTTTCAGCCCGAGCCTAAAAATAAAGAAGCGAGGTAAAAGAACGAAGTTCTTCACTGCTAATCCAGTTAAATTGCTAGATCGAATTTTAACTGCGGCTTAACCGGCTCATAGTCCACCAACTCAAAATCTTCTGCTTTAATATCAAAAAAGTTTGTTCCGTCTGGGACGTTCAAGACCAAACGAGGCTCTACTTCAGATGGTGTACGACGGAGCAATTCTTCAGCTTGTTCAAACTGATTATCATAGATGTGAAGATTGTTGATGAAATAGAAAAACTTCCCAACCTTCCAGCCAAAATGTTTAGCAACCATCATCTGAAGGGCTACATACTGCATAGCGTTGATATGATGGGCTACTAGCATATCATTTGACCGCTGAGTTAGAGTTGCATCCAGGTAAATCTCCCCATCCACTCGTCGAACGTCAAACATAGTCTGAAAGGCACACGGTAAGAGACCTGCAGATTGGTCAAACGCTTCATAATCCCACAATGAAATCACATTGCGGCGATTCCATGGATTTTCCTCCAATTGTTTGAGAATCTTGGAAATGATGTCATGTTTTTTCACAATAGCACCGTAACGTTCACCGATTGTGCCAGTTCCCTCAACTTCCCAATCATTCCAATACTGGACACCGTATTTTTCCTGTAAAACCGACAAATCATTGGTCTGGTCTTGGTAAATCCAGAGAATTTCCTTGATGGCCGACTTAATTGGAATAGGTCTAAGTGTTGTAATAGGAAACTCGCCCTTAGACAAATCATATTCAGCAAAGGCGCCTGTAACGTACTTGGAATTAGCTACATTTCCATCCTTGTAACGTGGACGAGCATTTTCTGAAAAAACGCCCTCTTCCATAATCTTACGAATGTTTTCTTTAAAAATAATATCTGCTTTAGTCATGAGTTTAGTATAGCATGTTCTGATAAAAAACTCCAGTTTGCACTGGAGTTCTCATTTATATAGCAAGGGGTAGAGGTTGAGCTGAAACAGACCAGAAAGGGCAGTTACTAGGCTGAACAATATAAAATACAAGGCAACCAAGAGAACACTTAACAATATCTGACGAACATTTTTAGTGTAAATAGCCGTTGGTAAACTAGCTAGACCGAAAAAGGGAATGATGAAAAATGTTAGTTTAAAATTCACATTTACAATATCAAACCATAGGCCTATTGGTAAAAATAGCATGACGATGAGAAAAATTGCGATACCGTACAAAACTAGATTTAATCTTTTTAGTAAAGCCAGGTTCATAACTACTCCTTCTAGGGGCCAAATATAAAGTAGCCAATACCGAATATCAGAGGAAATGAGATCATTAAGAAGATACTAATCAAACCAGTCCACAATTTTTTATAATAGATAGATAGTATAAGAATTAGAGTCCCCAGTAGAGGGAGAATCAACATGGTTGCTACGTTTCCCCAGCTAGACGGGAAAAACCAGTCACGAATCCAGTTATCAAGGAAAAAGGCAGATAACAAAATCAATAAACCAAGAATGGTCAGATAGTTGATTATTTTAGACATGTTTACCTGTTTCATAAGGCGACACTCCTTTCTCTTTACATTTTCATTGTACGCTTAAATATTACATTTTTCAATATATGTATATAAAGAAATTGTGACGGCGGATTTTAAAAAAGCAGAGGGAACTCTGCTTTTAACGATTATTTCAAGACGAGTGATGCTGCGCCCAATACACCTGCATCATTACCACGTGTTGCCAAGACAATTTGTGTACTTTCCTTGATTTGTGGGAAGCTATTTTCAGCAAAGACCTTGCGAACGCCATCCAATAAAAACTCTCCTGCAGCTGATACACCGCCACCCAGAACAATGTAGGCAGGATTGAGGACTGCAGCAATGTTTGCACAAGCAACACCTAGGTATTCTGAGAAGTGACGGTAGACAATCAAAGCCAAATCATCGCCTTCTTTTGCCAAATCAAAGACATCCTTAGCCGTTACATCTTGACCATCGTCAATCATTTGTTTCAGTTTTGCATCGCCAGCGTATTGATCAGCATAGCGACGGCTGAGATTGACAATACCTGTTGCTGAAGCAACTGTTTCTAGACAACCTTTCTTACCACAAGTACATGCAAATGGCTCATCAAAGTCAACTGTGATATGGCCCAATTCACCACCAGCACCTTTGACCCCACGAATCAAGTTTCCAGCAGCGATGACACCACCGCCGACACCTGTACCAAGCGTCATAAAGACAACGTTTGGATTGTTGTTTCCAGCACCAACCCATTGCTCACCAAGGGCTGCAACGTTGGCATCATTGTCGATAAAGAATGGCAAACCAAGGGCAGATTCAAACTGCTCTTTAACCAATTGCAAGGTTTTCCAGTTGAGGTTATAGGCACCGATAACAGTACCAGCTTCGCTATCAACGACACCTGGAGACCCCATACCAACACCCAGGAAATCATCCTTTGTCAAACCATGTGTTTCAAATCGATGCTTGATACTGTCAATAATATCTGGAACAATATGACTTCCATCATCTAAAATATTTGTCTTGATGGACCATTTTTCTTGAATTTCTCCCTCAGTAGTCAAAATGGCCAATTTAACAGATGTACCACCCAAGTCAATACCGATAATTTTTTTAGACATAATCATCACCTCAAATGTATTTTCTTTATTATAACACAATGCAAAGGTTTGCGTAAAGCCTTTTCAAAAATTTGCACGGATAAAAATTGCCCTATCTGAAAAGATAGAGCAAAATTAAAAATTGAATATGTAAGATAAACCTTCCAATGGAAAAGAGCATGACTGTCGTAAAATTACTACCTTCTTTCGTTCCATTATAGAGAAAAAGAGTAGAAATAAAGGTAAATCCTAGAGCAAACCCCACCATCTGCAAGTCGTGATAAGACTGACTATAAAAATAAAGAGTGACAGCCAGCAAGAGCATGGATAAGACCGTTAACACCAAGCGCAATGTATTCATTTTTTTGGTCTTTAGATAGCTAAACAGAGCCGCTCCCAAGGTCACCAAGAGATAGATGACCATATATGACATGACAAGAATTTTCATCTAGCCCTCCAACTCGCTCAGATACTCATACCGCTCATATTTTTCCAAGAGCAGGTCGTTTTTCTCATCCAATTCCTTCTGCAAATCGGACAATTTTGTAAAATCACTACCACAGGTCAGCATTTCCGCCTCGATTTTCGCAATCCGCTCCTCCAAGCCAGCAATATCCTCTTCGATGGTTGCCCATTCCTGCTTCTCAAAATAGGACATCCGCTTCTTGTTCTCTTTGACCTTCTCGGTTTTCTCCTTTGGTTTTTCCAAGGAAATGGCAGAGCTGGAAGCCAGAAAGGCCTTCTCATCCAGGTAGTCTGTGTAGTTGCCAAAGAAGGTCTCTATACCGCTATCTTCGAAAGCCAAGATTTTATTGGCTACCTTGTCTAGGAAATAACGGTCGTGACTAACGGTAATGACTGGACCAGTAAAGCCCTGCAAGAAATGTTCCAAGACTGTCAGAGTTGCTATGTCCAAGTCGTTGGTCGGCTCATCTAGTAAGAGAACATTGGGCCGTTGCAAAAGAATCTTAAGCAAATAAAGCCGCTTCTTCTCCCCACCTGATAATTTCTCAATCAGGGTACCGTGGGTATTACGTGGGAAGAGGAATTGCTCCAAGAGTTCTGCGATAGAAACCATACCAGATGTCGTCTGAGCTTCTTCCGCCACTTCCTGCAAGAAATTGATGACCCGCTTGCTTTCATCCAAGCCCTTGATGGTCTGAGAAAAATACCCGATACGGATGGTTTCACCAATATCTACTTTACCGCTGTCTGCATGCAAATCACCTGCGATTAGATTGAGTAAGGTAGATTTTCCTTTACCATTATCACCAACAATACCGATGCGGTCCTTGTTTTGAATGAGCAGGTTGAAGTCTGTTAAAATGGGCTTGTCAGGATAGGAAAAGCTGACATTTTCAAAGTTAATGACTTTTTTACCGATACGAGAGGTTTCAAAATTGATTTCCAGTTCGCTATCGTCTATCTTGTTGGCTAAATCGCCTTTGAGGTCATGGAAACGATTGATACGGGCCTGCTGCTTGGTAGCACGAGCTTGAGGTTGTCTGCGCATCCAAGCCAACTCCTGCTTGTAGAGTTGCTCTTTCTTATGGCGAAGGGCGGCATCTCGCTCGTCCTGCTCCGCTTTTAAGCGAACATAATCCTGGTAATTTCCCTGATATTCGGTCAAGCTGGCGCGGTCCAATTCAAAAATCCGTGTGGCTACATTGTCCAAGAAATAGCGATCGTGGGTAATAAAGAGAACAGACTTTTTAGTATTTTTCAAAAAAGTCGTCAACCACTCAATGGTATCAATGTCCAGGTGGTTGGTCGGTTCATCCAGCAAGAGCAAGTCAGCATTGCCAAGGAGAACTTGGGCCAATTGCACTCGTCTACGTAGACCACCTGATAACTCAGCAACAGTTTTGTTGAGGTCTGTTAAACCTAGTTTTGAAAGAACTGTTTTAACCTGGCTTTCAATCTCCCAAGCATTGAGAGAATCCATCTCTGCCATGACTTTCTCCAGTCTTGCTTGACTGGCTTCATCGTAATGAGATAAGAGCAATTCGTATTCACGAATCAGCTGGGTTTCACGGAGGTCAGATGAAAGAACTGTGTCTAAAACGGTCTTACTGTCATCAAAATCAGGTTCCTGAGTCAGATAGGCGATTTTATAGGCATTTTTAGTACGAAAAGGCGACACATCTCCGTCAAAACCGATGCGACCTGACAGAACATCCAACAAAGTCGTCTTTCCTGTACCATTGACCCCGATAATCCCGATTCGGTCGCCCTGATGGATGATGAAAGACAGATCAGCAAAGACCGTTTTATCTCCGACAGATTTAGTCAGGTGTTCAACGATAAAATCACTCATTCTCTAAAATTCCTTTCACAAATGTCATAATCGCTTGCTCTTCGTTTTCCAGCTGTCCTTCCACAATCTGGAATTCCACCTCTTTGAGTAGTTCTCCTAATACTGGACCTGGTTTGATGTCAAATGCCTTCATCAGATGACCACCATTGACAACAATTTCATGCTTGTCATGGATAGTCAAGGCTTGGTCAATCTTGTCAATTGCTGCAAAATCTGTAACAAGACCTTGTGCCTGACGGAGTTCCTCTACCAAGTACAAGAATTCTTTGCCATACTTGAAACAGATTTGCTTGGTAACAGGGCCTGCTTGGCGAAGCTGATAGATCTCTACCAACTTGACCACGCTGCGTTGGAAATCATTGCTGGTTTTCCATTTTTTCAGGAATGATTTGATGTTATCAATACCTAGGCAGACAAAGAGCATGGCCCAAGCCTGTTCAGAAGTCGAAAAGCGAAATTCTGCTGTTAGGCTTGTTAGCATGGTCTCTAATTCATCACTTTTTCCAGCTAAATCAGGCAAGAAATCATAAGCCTTGGAATCAATCATAGCGCGCAAGCCTTTTCGCCAAAAATCCGCCATCAAGAGTTTATCAAACTCGATAAAACTGCGTTCTACAGAGATTTTTTCCAAGAGCGGTGCGGTTTCAACCATAGCTGTAAAGGTCGTCGGCTCAATCTCAAAGTCCAAGGTCGCCGCAAAGCGAAATCCACGCATGATACGGAGGGCATCTTCATTGAATCGTTCCGACGGAATGCCAACAGCACGCAGAGTGCGGTTTTCTAAATCAGTCATCCCATCAAAGAGGTCAACGATTTGAGCCTCTTCATCAAGGGCAAAGGCATTGACCGTGAAGTCGCGACGTTTGAGATCTTCTTCTAAGGAACGCACAAAAGAAACCTGGCTCGGTCTGCGGAAGTCGACATACTCCTCCTCTGTCCGAAAGGTGGTAATTTCATACTCTTTTTTTCCTTCTAATACTAACACCGTACCGTGTTCAATTCCGACATCAATAGTCCGTGAAAAGATTTGTTTCGTTTCCTGAGGGTAGCTGGATGTCGCAATATCGACATCATGAATAGGCCTACCGAGAATGGCATCACGAACGGAACCGCCAACGAAATAAGCCTCGTAACCAGCTGCTTTAATTTTCTCTAAAATCGGCAAAGCCTCCTGAAACTCAGAAGGCAGATTGTTTAATTTCATAATAAGTGTTCCAAACCATAAACGAGTTGTGAGCGTTTGACTACCTCTTTAATGCCGAGGTTGACACCGCCCATAAAGGAAATGCGATCGTAAGAATCATGACGAATAGTCAATCCTTCTCCCTGTGCCCCAAAAATCACTTCCTGATGGGCAACAAGGCCTGGCAAACGTACTGAGTGGATACGGAAGCCGTCAAATTCTGCACCGCGAGCACCAGCAATCAGTTCTTCTTCATCTGTTGTACCTTGAGCCTGTGACTGACGGACTTGGGAAATGAGTTCGGCCGTTTTGACAGCTGTTCCGCTCGGTGCATCCTTCTTCTTGTCATGGTGTAGTTCGATGATTTCAAGATTTGGGAAATACTTGGCTGCCTGTGCTGCAAATTGCATGAGCAAGATGGCGCCAATAGCAAAGTTAGGAGCAATCAAGCCCCCCAACCCCTTCTCAGCAGACAAGGTGGTTAATTCTTCAATTTCTTTAGGGGTAAATCCTGTCGTTCCAACCACAGGTGCGAAGCCATTTTCCAAGGCAAAACGGGTGTTTTCATAGGCAAATTTTGGCGTTGTAAAATCCACCCAGACATCAGCGTCTAGGCTGGCAACTTCTTCTTTTGTCTTGAAAACAGGAACACCATCTACTTCTGTTTCTGTCGCAAAGGGATCCACCAAGGCAGCCAGACTAAGTTCTGCGTCACCTTTGACCATCTCAACAGCCGTTGAACCCATTTTCCCTTTAAATCCTGCGATAATTACCTTAATTGTCATGCAAACTCCTATTCAATAATGGGAGAAATACCAAAGGCTACAGCTCCTTCTCCCAAGTGCGTACCGATGACCGAACCAAATGACACGATTGGTAAATCGCTACCGACACCTGCTTCTTCCAACTGCTGTTTAAAGTTTTCAGCCTTCTGAGGTGCGTTGGCGTGAATAATAGCAATCTGATATTGTCCTTCTTTGGTTTGTTCTTGGAGGATTTCCAAGAGTCGCTTAATGGCCTTCTTCTCCGTCCGAACTTTTTCATACACTTCAATCTTACCCTCACCTGTAAAATACAGAATCGGTTTGATGCTCAAAAGATTGCCAAGCAAGGCTGCACCATTGGACAAGCGACCACCTTTTACCAAATGATTGAGGTCATCAACCATAATAAAGGCAGTTGTTTTGCCAATCTCTTGGTCCAATTTCCCAGTAATCTCTTCAAAACTAAGTCCTGCATCAGCCCATTTAAGGACATTTTCCACCATCATGCCTAAAGGAGCCGATGTGATTTTGGTATCTGGAAAGGCAACTGTCAGACCTTCAAATTCATCAGCCAAATATTGAATATTTTGATAAAAACCTGAAATACCTGATGATAAGAATAAGCCAAGTGCGTGTGTATAACCTTTCTCTGTTAATTTAGCCAGAATTTCTTCTAGTTCCATCAAACTCGGTTGACTTGTTTTAGGTAATTCTTTCGATGAAGCCATTTTTTGATAAAACTCTTCAACCGTCAAATTTTGCCCTTCGATATAATTTTCCCCATCGATGCTGACTGGAATACTTAGGACAAACAGGTCATCCCGCTCAATACTTTGAACATTCAAAACAGCCGATGAGTCAGTTATAACTGCTAATTTCATATTAAAACTCCAAATTCACTCCTGGTGCATCAAAGGCGATTTCAGTAACCTCATAAGTCATTCGTTTTAAAATGTCCAAAAGAGGCTCTACCAAAACACGTTTTTCTTCATCAGTAAATTCAGTCGGCTCTTCTACCAATCGATTTGGTAAGTGAACGGCCTGACTCATGGCACCTGAAATCACAAAATGATCTAATACAATCATAAAGCGCAAAATGGTAATCATAGATGTTCGATTTTCCGCACGATTTTGCTCAATCAATTGAAAGTCAACTTTCAATTTTGTTTCCGGAATTCCGTTCTCTTTCTCCCACGCGTGATTGCGGGCATCAAAATGATACTGATTGACAAATTCTTTATCGCGAATGATTTCCATTTCAAGACTCCTCTAATAACAATAATACTCACATTATACCATAATCCTCGTGAAATAGCTAAAAAACCTTGCCAGAAGCAAGGTTTCAATCAAAATTATTTAGCTTTACGAAGTGCTCCGTAAAGGATACCTGATACAACCGCACCAATCAAAACATAGGCGATGTAAAGCAGTGGATTAGATGTCAAAGCGATAACGAAGATACCACCGTGAGGAGCCATCAATTGGATGCCTGACAAACCGACCAAGGCACCTGCAAGGGCAGAACCAGCGATAAAGCTTGGAATAGCACGTGCTGGGTCAGCTGCACCAAATGGAATCGCACCCTCAGTGATGAATGAAAGACCCATAACGATGTTAGTCAAACCTGAGTTACGCTCTTCTTGTGTGAATTTGTCTTTGAAAAGAAGGGTTGCAACGAATACTGCCAACGGTGGAACCATACCGCCTGCCATTACCGCTGCCATTGCAACAGAACCACCATCAGCAACAGTCGCTGCAAGCGTACCAGTACCAAAGACATAAGCTGCCTTATTGACTGGGCCACCCATATCGACTGCCATCATACCACCGAGGACAAGTCCAAGGAGAATTGCAGAGCTACCCTCAAGACCTGCAAGGAAGTTGTTCATACCAGTGTTGATAGCTGCCATTGGGATGTTGACGAAGAACATCAAGAAACCTGTGATAGCTGTACCCAAAAGTGGCAAGAGCAAGATAGCGTTCAAACCTTGAAGTGATTTTGGCATATTACGCAAAGCATTGCGAAGAACAAGCACGACACCACCGGCAAGGAAACCACCTACAAGGGCACCCAAGAAACCAGATGATACTCCAGCAAGGGCAAGGGTTTCTTCGCCACCAGCTGCGTAAGGAATTTTACCAAATGCAAGACCGCTGCTAGCGATTGCACCAGCTACGAAACCTGCTACCAAACCTGGTTTTTCAGCGATTGAGTAAGCAATGTAACCTGCAAGAAGTGGCAACATAAAGCCGAATGCTGCTCCACCAATCTTCATGAACATTGCTGAGATTTCATGGTATGAACCAAGACTACCAAGACTGTCTTGCGGCACACCTAGAGCTCCATCGAATAGGAAGGCAAGGGCAATCAAGATACCGCCACCGATAACGAATGGCAACATTTGAGAAACACCACTCATCAAGTGTTTATAGAATGCTTTACCAAGACTGAGTTTTTCAGAAGATTCCACTGTAGCAGCTCCTTCTGTTGCTGTATATTTAGATGCTTTTCCATCCAAAATGATATTAATCAATTCTTCTGCTTGTTTGATACCAGCTGCAACTGGACGAGAGACCAATGGTTTACCATTGAAACGAGGCATATCAACAGCCTTATCTGCTGCGATGATAACACCTGCTGCTTTCTTGATGTCTTCAGCAGTTAGTTTGTTTCCGACACCTGAAGCACCGTTGGTTTCAACTTTGATATCAACACCCATTTCAGCAGCTTGTTTCTTAAGTGCTTCTTCTGCCATGTAAGTATGAGCAATACCTGTTGTACATGCTGTAACTGCAACGATAAATGGACGATCACCACTTGGTGATGCAACCACTTCTTCAACTGCCTTATCTGCGGCTTCAGCTGTATCGAAGACTGCAATCACTTCTTCAGGATTTGTTGCCGCACGAAGTCTATCAGCAAATCCAGCTTTCATCAAGTATTTAGACAATTCCGCAAGGGCAGCCAAGTGGGTATCATTAGCACCTTCTGGAGCCGCAATCATGAAGAACAAGTCGGTTGGTTGACCATCAAGACTTGCGTAGTCAACACCCTTGTTTGATTTTGCAAAGAGAACAGTCGCTTCTTTTACAGCAGCATTTTTAGCGTGTGGCATTGCGATACCGTCACCAAGACCTGTTGTCGTTTGTGCTTCACGGTTCATGATACCTGTTTTGAATACGTCAAAATCCGTTACATAACCTTTATCAACCAAGCTAGTTATCATTTCATCGATAACAGCTTCCTTGCTTGTCGCTTGCAAATCAAGCAACATGACATCTTTTCTCAAAACGTCTTGAATTTTCATAGTGTTTCTACCTCAACTTTTTCATAAGTTTCCTTAATAAATTCGATACTTGCCAAATCGTCTGAAAAGGCTGTTGCCGTACCGCAAGCAACTCCCCATTTTAGGGCTTCGATTGGGTCTTGTGTGCGAACGTATTCGCCAGTAAATCCTGCCACCATGGAATCTCCAGCTCCGACAGAATTTTTCACTGTTCCCTTGATTGGTTTGGCAAAGTAGGTGGCTGTTGGAGTGACCAACAAGGCTCCGTCCCCTGCCATGGAAATGATAACATTCTGAGCTCCCATGTCTAAGATTTTCTTAGCATAGGTCTCGATGTCTGCAATGCCATTCAACTCGACATTGAAGATTGCTTCAAGTTCATGGTTGTTTGGCTTGACCAAGAGTGGTTGGTGAGTAAGTGAATCCAGAAGTGTTTGACCTTCAAAATCACAGACAACTTGTGCTCCTGCTTTTTTCGCCACCGGAATCAGTCTGTTATAGACTTCATTGCCAAGACTAGCTGGTGCAGACCCTGCAAAAACAACTGTGTCTTCCTTGGTCAAACCTGCTAAAACCATTTCTAATTCAGCCAATTGTGTATCTGTCACAATCGGTCCCAATCCGTTAATCTCTGTTTCTTGGTCGGCCTTGATTTTCACGTTAATACGTGTATCTTGGTCAACTTGTACAAAATCGGTATCAATGCCTTCAGCAACCAATCCATCCTTGATGAACTGGCCAGTAAATCCGCCAAGGAACCCTGTCGCTGTGTTTGGATAGCCCAAACGTTTCAAGACACGACTGACGTTGATTCCTTTACCGCCGGCATACTTATCGTCGCTCTCCATACGATTGACACTGCCCGTTTCGACATGTTCTAAACGAACGATATAGTCAATGGCTGGATTGAGCGTAACTGTATAAATCATACCTCGATTACCCTCGTTTTCTCTTTTATGATGTCCAACAAACTGCTCTCCGAAGTTTGACAGATAATGTTGGCTTTTTCGATTGCTGCAACTTTGGCAAAGGAAAATCGACCGATTTTTGACGCATCTGCCAAAACAAAGCTTTCTTTTGCATTGTCTATAATGGTGCGTTTGATGGTCGCTTCTTCGATATCTGGTGTTGTGAAGTGATTTTTATCTATACCATTCATACCAAGAAATGCCTTATCAAAGTTGAGCTGACGAATTTGTTCCAATGCTATCGCGCCAATAGAGGCATCGGTTGACTGCTTGACAATACCACCAATGATGATGGTCTTTACCTTGCGTTCAACTAACTTTACCGCATGATGGATAGAGTTGGTCACGACCGTTAGATTTTCCTGTTGAAGATAATCAATCAGTACCCCTGTTGTTGTGCCTGCATCTAAGAAAATCACATCTCCGTCCAAAATCAGTTGAGCTGCTCGTTCAGCAATCTCTCTTTTTTCTTGAACGTTTTTGACAGATTTTTCTAGAATAGACTCTTCCAGTTGCAAATTGGCGGGTGCTTCTGCTCCACCATGCACTCTTCGAAGTTTGCCTTCATTTTCTAGTTCATCTAAATCCCTACGAACAGTAGATTCAGACGTTGCTAGAATCTCAACTAACTCTTCCAATCGGACGAATTGCTGAGCCTGAATGCGTTCTAAAATGACTTGTTTGCGTTCTGATTTGAGAATATTCAACACCTCCTGCAATCGTTTACAAAATAAATTATACACTAAATAATATCATTGTCAATCATTTTCTAGCAAAATCTTTCAAAAAATGTCAATTTTCTTCAAAAAAAGAACAATCTCTTATGAAATTGTTCCATTTTCTATCACTGATGTGATCATCTCTTTAACCATAACCATCTCTTCTGGTCTTCCGATAGATAAGCGAATATAGCCTGCCAATTTACCCGTTGGATAGTATTTGAAATTCCAATCCTGTGCCAAGGCTTGCTGATAAAATTCTTCTGCCCACGGTGCTTTAAACGTTACGAAACTAGCCTGACTAGGTAGAACTTGACAGTTATCTAACCCTTGCAAGAATAAAATCATTTCTTCTCGCAAATTCTGAATTACTCCCACTGTTACTAAAACTTTATCTGTATAATTCAATGCAACAGCTGCCATTTTCGCAGTCAAGTTTGATAAGCTGAATGGGGGAATGACCTTGTCCAGTTCATAAATTAACTCTTCACTTCCTACCGCAAAACCAACTCGTAAGCCTGCAAGTCCAAAAGCCTTTGATAAGGTCCGTAGAACTAAAACATTGTCAAATTGTTGCAGACGACTGATGAAGCTTTCAACATTTGCAAATTCAATATAAGCCTCATCGATAACCAGCAAACCTTGAAAAGATTGTGCTAACCGCTCCAAGTCTTCCATAGAATAGGCAACAGATGACGGATTATTTGGATTAGACAGCATGAGAATTTTGGCGCTCGTTTCTTGAGCACGCGCCAACAGGCTCTCCACAGGCAAAACCAAGGTTCCATCTTTTTCAACCAGGTCAACGGCTTCAAACTGGCTACCATGCATGTGATTATAGGTTTCATACATGAAAAAGTCTGGATTAACAGTCAAAAAAGTATCATCTTTTTCCATAAAGGTAGACACAATCATGTGAATAAGGTGGTCCGATCCAACTCCGACTGTCACTTGTTGAGGACTTACTCCAAGGTAGTCGGCATATTTCTCAATCAGTTCCGAATAGGTATTATCCCCGTAGAAACTTAGGTGACTAACTTCCAAGCTCTCCAAGGTCTCTTGTGGCAAAAAGGACCAATCGATGATACGATTTTCGTTATTTCCTAAATCAAATCTTGCCTTTTGTTTGATTTTATAAGGTTGGTAGTGTTCAAATACCTTGCGTTTCATCATTTCTCCTTCTAGCAAGAAAAACACAGTCTAATCAACTGTGTCTTCTGCTTTGATTTTTTCAAAAATAGCTAACTCTTCAGCTGTAAAATTGTAGTTTTCTAACAAGTCTGGACGACGTTGATAGGTTTTGCGTAGACTTTCCTCCAAACGCCATTTACGAATATTTTCATGGTGACCGCTCATTAATACATCTGGAACTACCATTCCACGATACTCGTATGGTCGGGTGTATTGAGGATATTCCAATAGCCCTGATGAAAAACTATCATCCGTATGACTGACTTCCTTACCAATAACCTCTGGAATCAGGCGAACGGTAGCATCGATCATGGTCATAGCTGCCAACTCTCCACCTGTCAGAACATAGTCCCCGAGAGAAATTTCATCCGTTACCAAAGTTTTAATCCGCTCATCATATCCTTCATAGTGACCGCAGATGAAAATCAACTGCTCTTCTTGTGCCAATTCTTCAGCATAGGCCTGATTGAAAGTACGCCCAGCGGGATCCAATAGGATAACACGTGGAGTGGTTTGTTCAATGCTATCCATGGTATCAAAAATTGGCTGGGCACGGAGCAACATACCTTGTCCTCCGCCATAGGGTTCATCGTCCACATGGCGTGCCTTTTCAGCTTTCTCTCGGAAATTGTGGTAGTTGATTTCCAACAAGCCCTTGTCACGCGCCTTACCCACAATAGAGTGTTCTAGAGGTGCAAACATCTCAGGGAAGAGGGTCAAAATATCAATTCTCATCGTCTAGGCCCTCGAGCAATTCCACATCGACACGGTTATTTGGAATATCAATGTTCAAGACAACAGGTGGAATATATGGCAAGAGCAAGTCTTTCTTACCTTTTCTTTTCACAACCCAAACATCATTGGCACCTGGTTGTAAAATTTCCTTGATTTGTCCAATCAGAATATCATTCTCATAGACATCCAAGCCGATAATCTCATGGTAATAAAATTCACCGTCTTCGAGATCGGTCAAGTTTTCCTCGGCGATTTTCAAACTAAAGCCCTTGTACTTTTCAATATCGTTGATATGATACATGCCCTTAAACTTGATAATATCAAAGTTTTTAGCCTTACGGTGACTAGCAATTTCCACTTCCATGACAAACTGATCCTTGTCATTAAACAAGGCTAGTTTTGCCCCTTTTTTGAAGCGTTCTTCTGCAAAATCGGTCACAGATAAAACACGCATTTCTCCTTGCAAACCTTGGGTATTGACAATCTTTCCTACGTTAAAATAATTCATGACTTCTCCATTTGATTTTCTATCTTTTTATTTTAACATGAGCAAGATATTTTCACAAGAGAGAAAAAGCCGGATACCTCCGACTTTCATAGTTAATTTATTTCACGGACAAATGAGAATGAGCTATTTTAATCAAGCGCAAATTAAGAGCTATCCCGCAGACAAAAATCCCTGAAATAAGACCAATCCAATAGGCTTCTGGACCCATTTGGAAAAATCTTTCAAGCAAGAATGCGACTGGGAAGGTCATGGACCAATAGGCAACCAAACCAAGTATAAAGGGAACGGTGGTATCCTTGTAACCACGTAATATCCCCTGAATAGGTGCTGTAAAGGCATCTGCTAACTGGAACATGAGGGCAAAGCTAAGAAAATGCGAAGTCAGACGGATAAATTCTGCGTCATTACCATAAAGGTAGGCAACTTTAGAGCGGAAAAAATATAGGAAAGTGAGTGTTAAGCCTGCAAAACCAAGTGCCACCAGGCGTCCTAAACGGCTGTAGGCTTTCACATCTTGTGGTCGTTTGGCCCCTACTTCATAAGCAATGACAATAGCTAGGGCTGAAGAAACTGAGGCAGGAAAGGCATATAATAATGTCGCAAAGTTCATAGCTGACTGGTGGGCTGCTATAATCTGGGCTGAAAATTTTGCCATGTAGAGCCCTACTACTGCAAAAATTGCTACTTCTGCAAAGACTTGTAAACCGATGGGAAGTCCGATTTTCAGTCCTTCTTTCAGTAAAGCCCCATTAATCGGACTCCACCGCCAAATCTGATAAGGTGCAATGGTCTTATTTTTGCACATGACAATGACAATTACTAGCAATACCGCCCAATAAGCTAAAGCAGTACCCAATCCAGCTCCAGCTCCGCCTAGGGCCGGTAGGCCCATTTTTCCATAAATTAAGAGATAGTTAAATAGACTGTTAAATGGGACAAGGAGCAACATGAGGTACATGGAGAGTCGGGTCAAGCCCAAGGCGTCGAAAAAAGAGCGACAGACACTAAAGAGCAAGAGAGGCAGGATGCCAATGGAAATAAAATAGAGGTACTGCTTGCCAACTTGAAAAACAGATTCATCAAGTCCAAACTGAGCCAAGGTGGGAACAGCAATAAATAGGACCGAGCACAAGAGTAAAATGGTTAATCCGATGGCTAGATAGACAAACTGATGAAACTCCTCACGAATCTTATCTCTTTCACCTTTTCCTAAATGTTGAGCGATGATTGGGACCAGTGCAGATACAATCCCTGTTAGAAATGAAAAAAGCGGATTCCAAAGACTTGTTGCCATGGAAACACCTGCCAAATCCATAGTGCTGTACTGGCCTGTCATCATGGTATCGATAAAGGATGCGGAGTAATTAGCAAATTGATAAATTAAAATGGGCAAAAATATTTTGATAAAGAGCCAGAGCTTCTCTTTGTTATTTCTTGTTTGGTACATGCTTATTCTCTTTCAATTTTATATAAATATTGTAACAAGAAAAGGACCTGCATTGCAAGTCCTCTTTGACTAGATAGAGTCACCATTCCAGATCGAGTTTTTTACAATAACATAGTCCACATGCTTCAAGCTGGTAATGTCACGTCCACCTGCATAAGAAATAGATGACTGCAAATCTTGCTCCATTTCAATCAGAGTATCTTTCAAATGTCCCTTGGCTGGCAAGAGAATTTTCTTTCCTTCAACGTTTTTGTATGCACCTTTTTGGTATTCAGATGCAGAACCATAGTACTCTTTGAATTTCTCGCCATCAACTTCAATTGTTTTACCTGGGCTTTCAATGTGACCAGCAAAGAGCGAACCAATCATGACCATGCTTGCTCCGAAGCGGATAGATTTGGCAATATCTCCGTGGGTACGGATACCTCCGTCCGCAATAATTGGTTTACGGGCAGCTTTTGCGCACCAACGAAGGGCAGCCAACTGCCAACCACCTGTACCAAAACCAGTCTTAACCTTTGTAATACATACTTTACCTGGACCAATACCAACTTTTGTCGCATCCGCACCAGCATTTTCTAGTTCACGAACTGCTTCTGGAGTACCGACATTACCTGCAATGACAAAAGTCTCAGGTAATTCTTTCTTGATATGTTGGATCATCTTGATAACACTTTCTGCATGACCATGAGCAATATCAATGGTGATAAACTCAGGGGCATCAGCTTTCAAGCTAGTCACAAACTCATATTCATATTCTTTTACGCCAACAGAGATGGAAGCAATCAAACCTTGCTCGTGCATGCGTTTGATAAATGGAATACGACCAGCTTCATCGAAACGATGCATGATGTAGAAATACCCTTCTTTGGCAAGCATTTCTGCTACATCTTCATCAATAATAGTCTGCATATTAGCTGGAACAACTGGTAATTTAAAGCTATATTTCCCAAGAGTCACTGTTGTATCTGCCTCGGAACGGCTATTGATGATACATTTATTTGGAATGAGCTGAATATCTTCGTAGTCAAAAACTGGAGTTTCGTTGAACATGCTTCTACCTCTTTTTCTTAACATTGGAACAGAAAAACAGTTTGTTTTTCGTATTTTTTCCTTATTACAAGATATAGTATAGCTTATTGTTTGTGTTTTGTCAATAAAAAAGAAACCTATCTAGACAATATTCGGATATATCACTTTTGGGACTAGTTTATAAAACATAACATTCGTATAATTCTTTTCTGAGTTACTATTCTTATAAAATTTAAAAAAATGTTCAGAATTTACTCAAACAATTTCACATAAAAACTAAAAAAATCTTCAAAAACAGAAGATTTTTTAGTCAAATTCATATAATTGTGGGAATTTTTCGCATTCAGGGTTCTTAGGATGGCAAACCTCACGACCAAAATAAATCATAGCTTGATGAGCAGGGAGCCAGAGTTCAGGAGGTAGGACTTCCATGACTCGTTTTTCTGTTTCCAGGGGTGTAGCCGATTTTTTGACAATATCGTGGTGTTTACAAATCCGTCCCACGTGGGTATCAACTGCAAAGGCTGGGATTCCGAAACCGACACTTAAGACAACATTGGCCGTTTTTCTTCCCACTCCTGCCAGAGCTTCTAATTCCTCACGAGTCTGCGGAACAATGCCATTATGCCGTTCCAATAACTGCTGGGCGCATTCTTTTAAAAATTTGGCTTTATTACGATACAAACCCAAACGAGAAATATAAGGCTCAATATCCTTTACTTCTGCTGCTGCCATGGCTTGTGGCGTTGGGAAAGCAGCGAACAAACCAGGTGTTGCCTTATTCACCGCAGCGTCTGTAGTTTGAGCAGATAAGAGCACTGCACATACCAACTCAAAGTGATTTCGAAAATCCAAACTTGGCTTAGCATCAGGATATAGAGCGATGATTTCTTCAATAACTTTTCTTGCACGTTTTTTTGATAATACCATGAATTCATTATAGCATGAAAACTTGGATTTATCTAAAATCTGGATTGTCATAAACCTCATTCCTCGTGATATAATAAGAAGAAAAGGGGGAATAAGTATGGACTTACAAGAACTCTGTAGAAAGGTTATTCAAGTAAGACCACGCAATAGCCATAAGGGAAGCTATGGTCGAGCCTTGCTGATTGGTGGACTGTATCCTTATGGTGGAGCGATTATCATGGCCGCACTAGCAACCGTCAACAGTGGAGCAGGCTTGGTAATTGTTGCTACTGAAAAAGACAACATGCCAGCCTTACATAGTCATCTGCCTGAAGCCATGGCATTTTCATTTGACGATCAAGCCTTGCTGATAAGTAGCTTAGAAAATGCTGACTTGGTATTGATTGGTCCAGGTTTGGGGGAAAATAGCAGAGCTGAACAGTTATTGGACTTTGTTTTTGAACATTTATCTGACCAGCAGATTTTAGTTCTTGACGGCTCAGCCCTTACCTTAGTCGCAAAACAAAACAGGAAGAACTTCCCGTGTAACCAAGTCATCCTGACACCCCACCAGAAAGAATGGGAACGGTTATCAGCCATTCCGGTTGCTAACCAAACAAGCCAAAGAAATCTTGAAGCCTTGCAATCTTTTCAAGAAAATACAATCCTTGTAGCTAAAAGTTCTGCTACTCAAATCCTAAAAACCCAGCCAAACCAAGTCACTCCAATAGGAGCTGGTGGTCCCTACCAAGCAACAGGAGGTATGGGAGATACTCTTGCAGGTATGATTGCAGGATTTGCTGTACAATTTCCCCATGTTCAACTATATGAAAGAATCCTTGTAGCAACCTACCTCCACTCCTATATTGCCGACCAACTGGCTCAAGATTATTATCTTGTAAAGCCAACTGATGTCTCAAGAAACATCCAAAAGATAATGCTTCAATTTCAAACACAAACAACCGCCTAATCAGTGATTAAGCGGTTTTATTATTTAGCAAACTTGTGATAAAGCTAGTGTTGGTTATACTTCTTCCTTGTGACGTCGATTGCTTACCAACAGAGTCCCTAGCCCAATAATGACACCAAGAACAAGATAGTATCTCGTATCATTTTCTCCAGTATTTGGTAGTTGAGTCACCTGTTTTTCTTGATTAGTGCTAGATAGACTAGCTTGCAAAGTGACTGGACGAGGTAAAGTTGGTTGAGGGTTTGGCTTCTGATCTATCGGTACATGCCCTGAATTCCCAGTATCTTTTACAGGAGGTGCCTGTACATCAACTTTTTCTGAGTCTATAGGTGGAGGCGTTACAGTGCCTTCATCTTTTTTGTCAGTGGCAGTATTTGCTGGCTCTTTGGCATCATTTGTTGAAGTAGCAACACCATCCAGTTCTGCCTGAGCGCTTGTCAGAACGGCTAGGGCTTGATCGACACTTGCTTGGCTTGCAGATTCATCAGCTAGAATCGCTTTCGCTGCTTCAACTGCCTGGTCATAAGCTTGTTTCACGTTCTCAGATGCATTGAGATACTTAGCATCTGTCGCTTTTAATACGGAAGAAACGGATACTGCGCTACGAAGGGCTGAAATATCAGTCTTTTGACCATCTAAGTTGGTTTTCGCTGCTAACAAGTCAGCCAACGCTTGGTTGACAACTGCCTGTGTTACATTCTCTTGGTTCAATACAAGTTGTGCTGAACGAACAGCTGTATCATAGGCAATTTGTTTGGTATTTTCAGCATTGTAATAAATAAAGTTTGCCTGAGTCGGTGTGTAGTTTGATACTTCAGCAATTAGTTTTTCCTTATCGGTAGCCTGACCGTTTAGCTGTTCTCTCGCCGCCACAAGACTGGCAAGTGCTGAATCTACTTGTGCCTGATTGTGTTTATTGGCATATATTGCATTGGCATCTTCTAATGCTTTAGCATAGGCAGTTTGAAGTTCTGGACTAGCATTGTAATAACGCGCTGTTTCTTCAAGTCCTGCAAGTTCAGCAATCAGTTCTTTCAAAGCAACTTTATTAATCAAGGTTAATTTCTTAACATTTGACTGGTTTGCAAGTACTGCTACGTCTAATTCTTCCAAAAATTCATAGCCTTCTGGGAGGGTTGGAAGGATAGTGTAGGTACCAACTGGTACAAATTTACCATAATCAGTCTTAGAATATTTAGCATTTGGTAGCTGAATAGTCTGGCCATCAGCGGTTACCAGTTGGATGGTTGAACCAGAAGGTAGTAATGCATCAATATCTACCAGCAAGTTAGCCTTATCTTTCAAAGTCACATAGAAATTCACCTCGGCAGTGCTATTTTCTTCCGAAATCGTCACGACTGCTTTTGTTTCACCTGCTAGGCTTGACCACTCTGTATCATATAGGAATAAATCAAAGGTGTAAGTACCAAATGGTAGCTTAAGAACGCTAGTATCGCCGGCATATCGTGGTAATTCTGCAACAATCTTGCCTGTTTCATCGGTGACTGAGTAAGAGAAGAGTATTGGTACAGGACTATTTGTATCTTTATCAAGAATATTGACAGTTACCAACCCTTTTTCATTGCCAATACTGATCAGATTCTCTACTTTTTCATAGCTGATGTTACCAGCATAATCCTCCACTGTGTAGTAGAATTTTGAAATATCTGCAAGATCAAGAGGCAATGTGAAGGAGCCATCATCGTTTTGTGCCACAAATACCTTATTATCAGAAACGGTTACATCACCATTTTCTAATAAGGAAGGAATAGTTGTCACACCGCTTGCATCTGCTACAAGATAGAATACTTGCTCACGATATAGACCTGATTCTCCTTTTTCAATGGCTGGACGAGGGTTAAATGTAAAGTTTGTTTCATCATAGGTAGCTGTGGTGATAACTGGTGATTCTCTATCGATGATAACGTCGAAAATCATAGTTTGTACTGCTGCACCTGGAACTTCAGATGAGTAGGTCAAAACGTATTGATACTTACCATCTGCTAAAGCATTTCCGTCACTATCTGTTCCATTCCATTCAGTAGGATAAATAATGCTTGATTTTGGATTTTTAGGATCACCACTATAGAAGTTTTTATTGCCTGACTGTGGTTGACTTTCCCAAAGTGGATTTGTTCGCTCAGTATCATCTGCAGCATAGACGCTTGCGACTAAATCAGTATAATTTCTCAAGAAGACACCTTTGAAAGCGAGCGAATCTTGGTTGTTATCCCCATTTGGTGAGATAGCTAAATGAGGTTTACCAGACTCATCAAGCTCTAAAACAAAGTATCCTGCTTCATTTTTAAATGTACCAAGAGTCTTGATCGCAAGGTCAGATCGTTTGTCTGTAGAATAGATTAACTCCGTACTTCCTGTAACAAGACCTGTGTAGTGATGGCTGATGTCAACAGTATTTGGCTGTGCTGTAACAGGTTCAAAGTAGAAGCCCCCCTTACCATCGGCAATAAGATTGTAAATCGGCTCTTCTAGAACGGCTAGATTTTGGAATTCCCCACGGAAACCAACGTATGGAATGCTGACAATATCACCGCCGTCGGCTACATCTGTAAATCGAACAAAACCTTCAAGATAGTAACCATTCTTCATCAAACCTGTCAATTCTTCTGCAAAGCTCGATCCATCGACATTAATTGTAACAGTTGTACTTGAATTGGCTTTCACAGTCACCTTACCGCCAGGAATCTCTGCTAATAGACGTGGAGCCAAGGTGATCAATCCGTTTTGAACAGTATCCGTTGTTAATTGTGTTGAGTAGTTTAAAGTCTTATCTTCGTTTGTAATGTTATGAAGTGTGACCGTAAAGCTGAATGTATCCTCAACATTTCCCAAGGTAATGCTGCCATACCCATCTTCGCCAGTCAAATATAAACCTGTAGAAATAGCTGCTGCAGTATCGATGATACCTGCACCTTGTTGGCGTGGGGAAGTGTAGGCCGTTGTTTCTTTGTTCACATGTGCTTTAGCAGTAGCCATAAGCAAGTGTTTTACTATGGCTTCGATTTCTTGAGGGGACTTAGTAGGGTAAGTTGCCTGTAAATACTGTTTTACTAGTACGGCTGCTCCTGCCACGTGTGGTGAAGCCATACTTGTTCCCTGCATGTTGGCATAGTCATTATCATTGATGGCTGCATAAATAGCACCACCTGGAGCAGCTAAGTCTGGTTTTAGCTCGCCATCCGCTGATAGACCCCAACTTGAAAAATCTGAAAGAAGACCTGCTTCTGGGTTAGGGCGAATATCTGTTTCGTTATTGAACGCAATCTTATATGAGTTAGCTGCCAAAGCTTCACCAAATTCCAATGGAATGAAGACAGATGGAATTGCAATAGCTGTATCATCAAGTTGCATGCTTACATTGGCTTCACCTGGACGACTATTGAAAATGATCACCCCTACTGCACCTGCAGCTGTTGCATTGGCTATTTTTTCTGAGAAGGTAATCGTTCCACGTTTGATGAGTGCAAGTTTTCCAGTCAAATCTAGACCATCAAAATCCGAAGCTTGACCGATTCCCGCATAGACATATTCATATTCTTTCCCGATTTCAAATGGTACGGGACTTTTCTCTGGATTATCAAACGAACTCTTACCGTAATTCAAATCAGCATTGTTTTCTAAGCCAATGATATTAATTACTTTACTACCAACCGTTGTGTTATTGTAAGAAGCGACAGAAATTGCATCGCGAGCTGTTGAAGGAGCACCGACCAAGCCATAATCTGGATAATCGGCTGACGGATTAGAATGACCTGAACCAAATGTTCCATCATTACCAGCTGCAATAACAACAGAAACCCCTGCACGACGAGCAGCCTCGATTGCTGCAGTCACATTTTCATTCATGTTAACAACAGAGCCGTTAGCTCCTCCCAGACTGAGGTTGATGCTATCTGCACCCAATTTTACAGCATCTTCAATCGCCTTTACGTACAATGCTGCGCCTGTTGTAGCTTTGAGGTCTGAGAATACACGCATAAACATGACTTGCGCTTCAGGAGCTACACCATACATTAATTGTCCAGCGACTGGTTGTGTCGGATTTCCTGTGGCAATACTTGTTACGTGCATACCGTGTGAACGTTTGTCTTCTTCTTTCAAGACAGTATTCACATCAACATAGTTATAACCAAATACAACCTTATCGTTAAACCATTCACCGTAGGTAATTCCTGCTGCTTCTTTAGCTGCTTCTATCTCTTTTTCTGATTTATATTTTGCAGTTGAGAGGTCTGAAATATGCAATACATCGTGGTCAACGTCAAGACCGGAATCTATGATTGCAACTACTGTTCCTTCGCCCTTGTAACCACTATCCCAAACTTTAGGCACTGTAATGATCGTATTACTATCAATGTTTTGTGGTTTCGCTTCTTCCTGATTCGTAATAGCAGTAGTCTCATCTGCTACGGAAAGCTTCTCCTCTTCTTCTACTTTTTTCTCTGAAATAACTGGAGTTTCTACAGCTGGTTGAGTTGTCTCTACTTCTGCATTTGTGATGTTTTCAAGAGCTTCTGAGCCAGGTGTTTCTTCTTCATTATCTGTAGTGGTTACATCAGTTGGGGTAGCCTCCACAGAAGTGTCAACCAACTCCTCGACTACGGGACTTTCTGAGGCTGATTCGCTGACGATTGCATCAGGAACAGTTGCTTCCACCTTAGTCTCTACAAGGCTTGTCAATTCATCTGCAGCTACCGATGGTGCACCTGCAAACAAAAAAACTGCACCCAAAAGAACAGACACAGTTCCAATTTTATACTTCCGAAGTGAGAAAGTTTCTTTCTTTTTCATAACTTTTCCTCCTAGTTTTTCTCCTTCATTATTGGCAAAACCAATAAATATATTAAAACATAAAATTATCGGTATTGCAAGTATATTCTGAAAATTCAGTTATTTTTTCAAACTATAACTAGGTATAGTTAATATTTATAACTGGAATCTGTGATACTGAATGTATTAAATGAACAGTAAAAAGCAACCACTATTTGCGGTTGCTCATACTATTCTGATTTGAAAACTAGATATGGATATTCAGACTATTTCCGATACATCTTGAATTGGAGATAGAGGTCATTATACATTCCAAGCATCTCTGGTCCAAGATTATCATAAACTTCCATCTTCTTCATCGTTTCTTCTGAAGGATAGAAGGATTCGTCGTTCTGAGTCTCCTCATCCAGCATAGCCTTGGCTGCAGGAATTGGTGTTGAATAGCCAACATATTCTGCATTGCGAAGCGCATTTTCAGGACGAAGCATAAAACTCATAAAGGCGTAAGCTCCATCAATATTTTTTGCTGTTTTTGGAATGACCATGTTATCGAACCAAAGGTTTGAACCTTTTGATGGTACAACATAGCGCAGATTTTCATTTCCATCTAACATTTCACTCGCCTCACCTGAGAACGAAACAGCAATTGCTGCCGCATCTTGTATCATATAACCTTTTATCTCATCAGCAACAATTGCTTTGACATTTGGAGTTAAATTATAAAGATGTTCGGCTGCCTTTTCAATCTCGGTAGGATTGTTGGAATTGAGACTATAGCCCAGTGATTGTAGACCAAAGCCCATGACTTCACGCACACCATCAATTAACATGATATTGTCACGGTACTCCTCTGACCACAAGTCTTCCCATTCCTGAGGAGGATTTTCTACCATGGTTTCATTGTAAACAATACCCAAGGTTCCCCAGAAATATGGAATAGAATAATCATTATTCTTGTCAAAGCTAAGTCCCATAAATCGTGGATCGATATTTTCTATCCCTTCAATCTTAGATTTATCCAGCTTGATTAACATATTTTCTTCTGTCATCTTAGAAATCATGTACTCAGATGGGATTGTCAAATCGTAGGTTGTTCCACCCTGCTTAATCTTTGTGTACATGGATTCGTTGGAGTCAAAGGTCTGATAATCTACCTGAATACCAGTTTCAGCCGTAAATTCTGCGAGTAATTCTGGGTCAATATAATCGCCCCAGTTATAGATGACAAGTTTATCAGTTGTCCCCTGGGTTGAATCAGCTTCTAATTTTGAACTAATTCCCCATAAAACCAGTACAATAGCTATAACTCCTACAAAAAATGAATACAATCGTTTCATTAGTTGGCCTCCTTTTCACGCGAGATGAAATAATAACCCACTACCAATAAGATAGAGAAAAGGAAAACAAGGGTTGACAAGGCATTGATTTCCAAGGAAATACCTTGACGAGCCCGCGAGTAGATTTCAACCGAAAGGTTTGAGTAGCCATTCCCTGTTACAAAGAAGGTCACGGCAAAGTCATCCAAGGAATAGGTAAAGGCCATGAAGTAGCCTGCAATGATAGCTGGTGTTAGGTATGGCAACATGATTTCTTTCAGCATTTGTGGTTGAGTTGCCCCCAAATCATAAGCTGCTGAAATCATATCCGCATTCATTTCCTTCAGCCGTGGCAAGACCATCAATACTACGATTGGAATAGAAAAGGCAATATGACTGAGCAATACTGAGACAAAGCCAAGCTGGAAACCAATCATGGTAAAGAGAATTAAGAAACTCGCCCCAATCATGACGTCCGGTGCTACCATTAAGATATTATTGACAGACAAGAGTGCATTTTGAAAACGAGGTTTTGCCTGATAGATATAGATGGCGCCGAAAGTTCCGATAAGGGTCGCAATCAAAGAACTCAAAAAAGCTAATAGGAAGGTTTGAGCTAAGATGAGCATGAGACGGCTATCACTGAGCATGGAAGAAAAATGCTCCAAGGTAAAGCCTGTAAAGCCATTCATATCCCCGCCTTCATTAAAGGCATAGAAAATGAGATAAAAAATGGGCAGATAAAGTAAGAGGAAGGCAACTGTTAAATAGATGTTTGCAAATTTCTTCATTATTTCTTCCTCTCTTTCGTCATCCACATAATCAAGAGCATGGCCAAAATCAAGACCACACCAATGGTTGAACCCATTCCCCAGTTTTGTGTTGTGAGGAAATGTTGTTCGATGGCTGTTCCCAGTGTAATGACTCGGTTACCGCCAATCAAACGGGTCAACATGAAGAGGCTCAAACTCGGAATGAAAACTGCCTGAACACCTGAACGAACGCCGTTCATAGAAAGAGGAAAAATAACTTTTGTGAAGGTCTGCCAAGGAGTTGCTCCCAAATCACGACTGGCATTGATTAGGTTTTTATCCAAATCATCCAAGGCGTTAAAGATCGGCAAAATCATAAACGGAATCTCGATATAGGCTGCAACAGCAATAAAGGAGAAATCTGTGAAAAGAATTTGCTGAGCTCCTAGACCAATAAATTCTAGGAACTGGTTGATAGAGCCGTGTTGCCCAAAAATACCGATAAAGGCATAGGCTTTCAGCAAAAGATTGACCCAGGTTGGCAAGATAATCAACATGAGCCAGAGTTGTCTATGCTTGAGTTTGGTCAAGAAATAGGCTGTTGGGTAAGAAACCAAAAGTGTGACCAGAGTAATAATACCTGCGTAAAAAATAGAGTTAAAACTCATTCGCAGATAGGTCATATTTGGCGAGTTAAAATAGGTCTGGTAGTTGGCCAAAGTGAAATTGCCATGAATATCAAAGAAAGATTTGAAGATAATCAAGGCAACTGGAGCGAGTACAAAGAGAAAGACCCATAGGGCATAGGGAATTGCAAAAAGCCTAGAGGTTTTCTTCATTGCGTTCCTCCTCAATGGCGTTAATCAAGCCATCTTCTACTTCTTCCACTTCCACATATTCTTCGATACGAGCATCGAATTCTTCCTCTGTTTCATTGAGCCGCATGATATGAATGTCTTCTGGTTCAAAATCCAGACCAATCACTTCTCCCACAATGGCCTTACGGGTTGAATGAATCATCCACTCATTACCAAGGTCATCATAAGCAATGATTTCATAGTGAACACCACGGAAGAGCTGTGTATCCACTTTTACCTGCAATTTGCCTTCTTCAGGTAAGGTAATCTGCAAATCTTCTGGACGGATAACAACTTCAACTTCTTCGTTTGGTCGCATACCGCCATCGACAGCTTCAAAGCGCTTGCCGTTAAACTCAACCAAGTAGTCTTCTATCATGCGGCCTGGAAGGATATTGGATTCACCGATGAAGGTAGCAACAAAATGGTTGATTGGCTCGTCGTAAATGTCCACTGGCGTCCCAGACTGGACAATCTCACCTTCATTCATGACAAAAATCCAGTCACTCATGGCCAGAGCTTCTTCTTGGTCATGGGTAACGAAGACGAAGGTAATTCCTAGACGTTGTTGCAATTCACGCAGTTCGTACTGCATTTCCGTTCTTAGTTTCAAGTCCAGAGCAGAAAGTGGCTCATCTAGCAAGACGACGCGAGGCTGGTTGATAATCGCACGTGCAATAGCAACCCGCTGGCGTTGACCACCAGACAATTTCTGAATGGAACGATTTTCATAACCAGAAAGTCGGACCATTTGTAAGGCTTCTGTCACACGGCGTTCGATTTCAGCCTTGTCAACTTTTCGTAATTTAAGAGGAAAAGCCACATTTTCAAAGACAGTCATATGTGGGAAAAGGGCATAGGACTGGAAAACAGTATGGACATCCCGTTTATTGGTCGGAACATCATTAATCCGTTGACCGTCCAGATAAATATCACCTGAACTCGCATCCAATAGACCAGCGATAATGTTCAAAATCGTTGATTTACCTGAACCAGAAGCTCCTAAAAGGGTATAAAATTTCCCCTCTTCCAATTCAAAACTAATATCCTTTAATACAGTTGTTCCACTGTCTTCAAATACTTTTGAAACGTTCTTAAATTCAATAATTGGCTTTTTCAATTCTCATAAATTCCTTCTTTTTTGTAAGAGCCTGATGGCTAGAGTGTATCAGCAGGATCGCCGATAATACGCACCTCTCTCTCCAGAGTAATTCCTGAAGATTTTTCAACGACTTCAATCACATGAGCAATCAAATGTTCATAGTCCAATGCCGTTCCATCGGCAACATTGACCATAAAGCCAGCGTGTTTTTCAGAAACTTCGACTCCACCGATTCGATAACCTTTTAAACCCGCATCCATAATCAACTGTCCTGCGAAGTGACCAAGTGGACGTTTGAAGACTGAACCACAAGATGGATATTCCAAAGGTTGCTTGAGTTCGCGTAAATGTGTCAAACGAGCCATTTCTTGTTGAATAACCGTATGATTTCCTGGCTTGAGGGCAAATTTTGCAGACAAAACAATCGCACCATTTTCCTGCAAGATAGAAGAACGGTAGCCAAATCGTAACTCACGATTGTCCAATGTTTCGACATAACCTGCTGGAGTCAAAATCTGCGCTGAAACTAGAATGTGTGCTACTTCACCTCCGTAAGCACCTGCATTCATATAGACAGCACCACCAACGCTTCCCGGAATACCACAAGCAAATTCAAATCCTGATAAAGAATGGAAAAGTGCGACTTTTGTCGTTTCAATCAGATTGGCACCTGCTTCCGCTTCAATGGTGTATCCTGATACAGTAACGGAGTTAAGTTTATCCATACGGATAACAAAACCACGAATACCGCCATCTCGGACAATGATATTACTTGAATTTCCTAATACTTGCCATGGAATACCTTCGCGTTTAGCAAATTCTACTATACGAACAATCTCGTAACGATTCCGCGGAAAAGCTAGATAATCAACAGCTCCTCCTACTTTTGTATAGGTATATTCTTTTAAAGGCTCATCGAATCGAATATCGATGCCTTCTAATTCAAGCCTAATTTTATCTTTCATAACCTTCTCATTTCAATTTAAGATATACAGGATTTATTATACCAAAAATTACAGGAGAAAACGAATAAAATTCAACAAAAATACTTTCACAAGCCAAATTAATTTGCACCAATATTTTGAAATGGAGAATGGAATGCACAAAAACATACTAAGATTAGTAGTGAGGAAATCTCCGACGGGAGAAAGTACTCACTACTTTTTCTTTATGATAAAGTAGAGGTGTCTTGTTAAGTCGAGAACTCTTTTGACGCTAGACGTCGCATCAAA
>NZ_JAIJZP010000009.1:0-87204 GCF_019754175.1 Streptococcus sp. 2018162
GATTCAAACTCAAGCTATCACTAGCTTTCCGTTTTATTGTTTTGTTTTGTCATTGACGATTTATCCTTAGATAAATCACCCTGCACGTTTGGTTCGTCTTCTTTAATTTTCAAAGGTCTTGTTCGTTGTCACGCTCTCGCGACAACTATTTTAGTTTATCATTTCTTAGAAACTTTGTCAACACTTTTTTGAAACTTTTTTTCGTTTCGCTGTTGACTAGTTCTTCAAGAGACAACTCAATTATTCTATCATCTTCTACTGAACTTGTCAACACTTTTTCGAAACTTTTTTTCATTCCGCTATTGACTAGCCCCTCAAGAGACAACTCAATTATTCTATCACGACTTATACACATTGTCAACCGGTTTTTTGAAAATGATAAAACAGCTGCAAAAACTGCAACTGTTTTATTATCTTTATTGACGTACCTCTAGAAGACCCAAATCTCCATCTTCACGTCTATACAATACATTTGTTGTACCGTCATTAGCATCTGTATAGATAAAGAAATCATGTCCGAGCAACTCCAATTGGAGGACTGCTTCTTCCATATCCATTGGTTTCAAGTCTACTTGCTTAGTACGAACCACTTTTACTTCCTCACCTGTTTGCTCAACAAGTTCATCTGTAAAGACTTGACCAGTTGCCACTTTTTGACGATGTTTTCGTTCAATCTTGGTTTTGTTACGACGAATTTGGCGTTCAATCTTATCTACTACAAGATCGATAGAGCCATACATTTCTTGTGAAATATCTTCTGCGCGAAGTGTAACTGCTCCAACTGGAATTGTTACTTCTACTTTTGCGCGCTTGTCACGGTAAACTTTTAGATTTACTTTAGCATTCAACTCTTGTTCTTCATTGAAATATTTCTCAATCTTAGCCACTTTCTCTTCTACATAGGTGCGAAGTGCATCTGTAACTTCAAGGTTTTCTCCACGAATACTGAATTTAATCATATTAGTACCTCTTTCTTGGCTTTCGCCTTTCTTCACTATTATTATACCACATTATAGGAATATTGCAACCGTTTTCTTATCGTGTTAGTGAAAATGTTTTGATTTCTTTCCTACCGATTTTCATGAAAAGTTTTACAGCAAGTTGGATTGTGGCTCCTGTTGTGTATATATCGTCGAATAATAATATCTTTTCTGGCACTTCTTTTTCATCTAATAGATAGAACATCTGTTTTGCTTCTAGTCTCTCTGCTCGATTTTTAGACGATTGTTTTTGGCTTTCATACTTTCCAAGAAGGGACTGATAGGGAATATTTGTAGCATCCAAAAGTCCTTCCACTTGATTAAACCCACGTTCTGATAGTCGTTTTTGACTAATTGGTATGGGAACAATTGTGTAATCAGAAAATTGGCTTAACGCTATTCTAAGCTTTTTAGCAAAAATATTTCTTAAAACATAGTCTCCTTGAAATTTGTAGCGACTAAAATAATGTGCCATCGCTTGATTATATTGGTACAAAGCTGTGTGGACAACTGGTTTCCCTTGATTCTGCCAGTACTGACAATCCTTGCAACTTTCCGATTCTCCATTTTTATAACAATGTGGACAGTGTTGCTCTGCTATTTCCTCAAAAGTCGAAAAACATTCTTCACAGGTGCCCGATTTTTCTTTACTAAAGAAGATGAGATCTGAAAATCTTGTTTTATTTTTCATAGCTTGATCGCACAATAGACAATTAGACATAACCAGCCTCCTTGTTCATCTGTTTAATTTCAGCGATTGCCTTTTCAATGGCTCCTGTACTTCCTTCATGATAAAACTGGAGTAACCCAGTCGGACGTTCCATACCCCTGCCGACCCGGCCTGCAATCTGAACAAGACTTGACGCTGTGTAGAGGTAATGATTGGCTTGAACAACAAAGACATCTACACATGGGAAGGTTACCCCACGTTCAAGAATAGTAGTCGAGATTAATACTGTGATTTCTCTCTTTCGAAACCCCTCAACGATTTCAAGGCGATTTTCTGTTTGACTGGATACAAAGCCAATTGTTTCTTCTGGGAATGTTTTTTTCATTATCTTGGTAAATTCTTGACCTTTGGAGATTTCTGGGACAAAAATGAGTAAGGGAAAGCTCGACTTTCTCTGTTCTTCAATCGCTTTTTTCAACTTTGGGACTAGTCTATTTTTCTTTAGAGTATCATCGAATTTACTAAACCAGACTTTTTGCGGGACAACAAGCGGATTGCCATGAAAGCGCCTTGGCAAACTAAGACGGCTTAATTTGCCCGTTCTGACTTTTTTATCCAATTCATCTGTTGAAGTCGCCGTCAGAAAAACTTGAACACCGGCTTCCTTGACCGCATTGTCTGCTGCTCGATAGAGCATGGGATTATCTGCATAGGGAAAGGCGTCTACTTCATCAATCAAAACCAAATCAAAGGCCTGATAAAATTTTAATAACTGATGTGTGGTTGCTACAACTAATGGAGTTCGGAAATAGGGTTCAGACTCTCCATGTAGTAAACTAATTGGAACTGAAAAATCATTTTGCAGACGTTTATAGAGTTCGATACAAACATCGATTCGAGGACTGGCTAAGCAAACCGCTCCGCCTTTATCAATCACTGAGGCAACGGTGTGGTAAATCATTTCTGTCTTACCTGCTCCTGTTACTGCATGAACCAATGTCGCACGATTATTTTCCACGTTTGCAACTAGTCCATCTGAAATTCTTTGTTGCCAATCAGTTAGTTGACCTTTCCACTTTAAACACTTAGTGATTGGAAAATCTTTCTGAGGAAAATGATAGAGTTTTTCGTCTGACCGCACTCTGCCTAGAAGCAAGCAGGCTCGACAGTAATAAGCATCGTTTGGCAATTTGTTTTCTTCTTCAAAAGTTGTTCCACAGCGAAAGCAGTTATTCTTTTTTGTAATACTTGGCACTTTTTCTGCTATTTCTCTTTCTTTTGCTGTCAATTGGTATTTGGTAAATAATCTTCCATAATAATTTTCTAATTCTTTCATCGCTTATTTATTCGGAATTTCTTGTCAGTTTTAAAAAAAATTAGTACAATTTGGTTATGAAAGAATTTAAAACAATTAGAGAAGATGGTATTGTTGAAGAAGAAATTAAAAAGTCACGATTTATCTGCTTTATGAAACGAGTGACCAGCGAGGAGGAAGCTCGCGACTTTATCAACAAGATCAAGAAAGAACATTACAAGGCTACTCATAACTGCTCTGCTTTTGTCCTTGGAGAAAATATGGAAATCAAGCGTTCCTCAGATGATGGGGAGCCGTCTGGTACTGCTGGTGTGCCAATGCTGACGGTTTTAGAAAATCACGATCTGACCAATGTCGCAACGGTGGTTACCCGCTATTTTGGAGGTATCAAACTAGGGGCAGGCGGACTTATTCGTGCTTACGCTGGAGCAGTGGCTAATGCAGTCAAGGAGATCGGTGTTGTGGAAGTCAAGGAGCAGGAAGGTATTTCCATTAGTATGTCCTACGCCCAATACCAAGAGTTTGCCAATTGGCGAGCTGAGCAAGGTCTGGAAGAATTTGATACCCAGTTTACTACTGAAGTTTCAACCATGATTTTTGTCGATAAAGAATTCCTTGAACAAACATTAGCAAGTCTTACTGACTTTTACCACGGAAAAGTATTCGCGGAAAAAGCTAACTCTCGAATCGTTGAGGTACCTGTCTATTAAAAAAAAGCTATCGGCGAGATAGTTTTTTTATATTATCCTTTTTTGACTTTCTACTATATAATGTATAATAACATTATTTGGAGGTGCCATATGGCTATTTATCAAAACATTACTCAATTAGTTGGAAAAACACCTGTTATTAAACTCAATAATATCGTTCCAGAGGGAGCAGCGGAAGTTTATGTGAAATTAGAGGCCTTTAACCCAGGTTCTTCTGTAAAAGACCGGATCGCCTTGGCTATGATTGAAGATGCTGAAAAGGCTGGTACCATCAAACCTGGAGATACTATTGTTGAGCCAACAAGTGGTAACACTGGTATCGGTCTTGCTTGGGTTGGAGCAGCAAAAGGTTATAAGGTGATTATCGTCATGCCTGAAACCATGAGTGTTGAGCGTCGTAAGATTATCCAAGCTTATGGAGCTGAACTCGTCTTGACTCCTGGTAGCGAAGGGATGAAGGGGGCTATCGCCAAAGCAAAAGAGATTGCTGAAGAAAAAAATGGCTGGGTTCCTTTCCAGTTTGCTAATCCATCCAATCCAAAAGTTCACGAAGATACAACAGGACAGGAAATTTTGGAAGACTTTGGAACAACTGGTTTAGATGCCTTTGTATCTGGCGTTGGTACTGGTGGTACCGTTTCAGGTGTTTCGCATGTTTTGAAGACAGCAAATCCAGATATTGCTATCTATGCTGTCGAAGCTGATGAATCAGCTGTCTTATCTGGTGAAGCACCTGGGCCGCACAAGATCCAAGGTATTTCAGCAGGTTTTATTCCAGATACTTTGGACACTAGCGCCTATGATGGCATTATTCGTGTCAAATCCGATGATGCCTTAGCTACAGGTCGTGCTATCGGTGGAAAAGAAGGATTCTTAGTTGGTATTTCTTCAGGTGCAGCAATTCACGCTGCTATCGAAGTCGCTAAGGAGTTGGGAACTGGAAAAAAAGTGTTGGCAATCTTGCCTGATAACGGAGAACGTTACTTGTCAACAGCTCTTTACGAGTTTAATGATTAAAAAGAAAGAAGGTTAGGAATGCATCCTATACCTTCTTTTCTTTGTGTTCTTTGAGATAGCCTTTAGCTTCCTCAATCCATTTCGGAAGTTGTTTTGCTAAAGGGGAAAAACCAATTTTATTCCGTTCATTTGTAAAACGATGATGACGCGGAATTTTTTGTTGTTCTTCTTCTAAGGTCCGGATTGATAAACTAGCCTTTTCAGTATATTCATCAAAGTCAACTACCTGTACCAAAACCTCTTGCCCCAATTTTAAATGATCATAAATATTATCAACAAAACCTGTTTTGATTTCCGAGATATGGATTAGGCCCGTCGTCCCATTCTCTAATTGTACAAAGGCTCCATACGGCTGAATGCCCGTTACCGTCCCCTTGAGTTTATCTCCGATTCTCATCTTAATCCTCTATTTCGATGGTCTCAATTACAACATCTTCATGTGGACGATCTGCTGAATCTGTTGCAACCGCTGCGATAGCATCCAAGACGACGAAGGATTCTTCATCAACTAGATGACCAAACACTGTGTGGCGTTGGTCTAGATGTGGTGTTCCGCCATTTTTGACATAGGCTTCTGCAACTTCTTTAGGCCAACCGCCTCGTTCTAATTCTTTCGCATTGTATGGGAAGTTTTGGTTTTGAACGATAAAGAATTGGCTTCCATTTGTATTTGGTCCTGCATTGGCCATTGACAAGGCTCCTCTGAGATTAAAAGCTTCCATTGAAAATTCATCTTCAAACGCAGTACCATAAATAGATTCACCACCCATGCCTGTTCCGGTTGGATCGCCACCTTGAATCATAAAGTCTTTGATAATACGATGGAAGATAATTCCATCATAATAGCCATCTTTAGAAAGAGCTACGAAATTTGCTACAGTTTTGGGTGCAATTTCAGGGAAGAGCTTTACTGTTAACTTACCGTGGTTAGTCTTGATATGCGCAACTGGCCCTGTAACATTTTCCAAATCTAATTGCGGGAAATATTTTTCTTTTTCTACCATACCTAATTTCTCCAAGGCATCAAAAATGCCATCTTCTTCTACTTTTTTTGTGATATAATCTGCATGCTTTTGCAGTTCTGGATGCGAATGCCCCATAGCGATACTAATTCCTGCATAATCGAATAACTCAATATCGTTGAGTCCATCTCCGAACACTAGGACATTTTCAGGTTTCAGGCCTAGTTTTTCAACAACCTTAGCAACACCAGTTGCTTTGGAAGAGCCTTTTAGCACAATGTCCGATGAAATAGCATCCCAGCGAACACTACGCAATTCCGCTTGCAACTCTTCTGGAAGTTCTACTTCGTGACCATCTTTCTCGAAAGTTAACAATTGATAGATGTCATTTTCTTTATAAAAAGTTGGGTTTGTTTCCAAACCTTCATAAATCAAGTCAATTACTTGACTAATGCGGTCAGTTCGTGCAGAAAGTGTCCCTTTTTGACTACCAAGCATACCATATTCGATTCCAATTTCTTTAGCCCAATTTAATACAGATTCTACTAAATTTTGGGGCATTGGCTGATGGTACACTACCTGACCTTTGGCATCTTCTACGTAAGAGCCGTTAATCATAGCGAAAAAGTCTGGCTTTAAGGCCTTGATTTCTGGCACTAAACCATAAGGCGTTCGTCCTGACGCAATTCCTGTTAAAATTCCCTTTTCTTTCAGTGATTTGAAAACCTGCTGAATTGATTCAGGAATGTAGCCTGTATTCTTCACACGTAGCGTGTCGTCAATGTCAAAAAAGACTATTTTTATTTTTTTTGCCTTATATCTGAGTTTTGCATCCATATAATTCCACTATCCTTTGGTTGAAAATTAACTAATTTTCATTATACCACTATTGGTCCTCTTGCGCCACCAAACCATGCTGGAAAGCATAAACAACTGCTTGAGTACGGTCGCTCACAGCTAGTTTGGATAAGATATTGGAAACATGGGTTTTAACAGTTTTTAAGGAAATGAAGGACTCATCTGCAATTCGTTGATTATCATATCCCTTGGCTAACAGCGTCAAGATTTCACGTTCACGAGCTGTTAAGTCATCATGTAAATCTGGGTGGCGTTTATGGTGCTCTACTTTTTTCTCTACTTCTGTCTCAATAGCATATTCTCCAAGAGCTACCTTGCGGATGGCTGCTAAGATTTCGTCAGCACTTGACGTTTTCAACATATAGCCACGAGCTCCTGCTTCCAGCACAGGATAGATTTTTTCATTATCTAGGTAGGAGGTCAGGATGACAATCTGCGCTTGCGGCCATTCCTTCAGCAAGGCCAGGGTTGCTTCCACGCCAGTCATCTTGGGCATAACCAAGTCCATCACTACAACATCGGGTTTAACTTCTAATGCTTTAGCCAAACCTTCCTCGCCATCACTAGCTTCTGCAACTACTTCAACATCTGGCTGTAAATTTAAGTAACTTTTCAATCCTAGACGAACCATCTCATGGTCGTCAACTAGCATCACTCGAATCGTATTCATCTTCTTTTCCTTTCAATAGTGGGATACGAATATCGATCGCCACTCCCTTATTTGGGGCTGTGCGAATTTTTATCGTTCCAGCCATGTCTTCAACCCGCTCACGTATGTTTTGAAGACCGTAACTTAATTCATCATCTGCACCTTGTTGGAAGCCGATACCATCGTCTGTCATTTTCAACTGCAGTTCTGTTTCCTTCTGCAAGAGGTAAACATCCAAATGCTTGGCCTTGGCATGTCGCAAGGTATTACTGATAATTTCTTGCGCAATGCGGAAGAGATGTTCTTCAATTAGTTTCGGTAGCTCCTCTACTTCATGTTGGAAATGAACGATAATATTACTTTTGTCGCTAACTTCACGCAAAATCAGCTCAAATCCTTCAACCAAGGTTTTACTTTCAAGTTCACTTGGGCGTAGATGTAATAATAGGATGCGTAGATCTCTTTGGGCAGACTCAATCATGTCTTTCACGAGCATCAGCTGTTCCTGCAAGGTTTCCTGCGGAAGAGTGGATAGATTGGACGATAATCCTGACAAAATCATGCTCGTTGCAAATAACTCTTGACTAACCGTATCATGCAAATCCCTGGCAATCCGTTTCCGTTCTCCCTCAACAATCTCTTCTTTCTTGACTAAATCTTGATTGTCAACCAGCTGCACCTGACGCGTGAGATTTCTGACCTTATCAGACAGCTGGAGCAAGAGTTGATCACTTTCGGTATCTGTTCGAATACTTTTATTCTTCAAGATAGCTTGTAACTTCGTCCGCATAACCTGAGTGGAGGCTAGGCTGACAGTTTGTACCATTACAGCTAGAAAAAGGGTCAAAACAATAACTAGTAGAATGAGAGTAAACACGAGCTGCTCCGTTGAAATCCAGAGCGTAACATCTAGCAACGAATAATTTAAAAGTGGGAGGGTGGAAGCAATCACCACAAAAACAATAAGACAGGCAAACCAGGCGAGGAGTAGGTAGGTACGTTTTCTCATACGCGAACCACCTCCACGTCTCCCAGTATATTGTTGGTAACGACTTTTACACGTTTGTGTGATTCTTGATAATCGGGACTATTGACCGCTATACTTTCATTCCGCAAATCCCAGTATGATTCACCCAGGAAACTTACTCGTCCATAGATACTAGTTGCTGAAAGTGCAACCTCAACATCAATTGGAACAATAATTTTTGTCCGTCCAAACGTTTTACGAATTACAACAATATTATCTCTGCCAACTAATACAGTCTTATCCAAATCAACTACATCATTGCCAAACAAGCGTACAATGTTAATATCTTCAAAACCAAACCTATCTTGAGAGTGGTCGTGATTGCCAAACCATCTATTTTTCTCTTTTTGAACCTGTAGAGAATAGTCATTAAAAACAATGTGGGTATATTGGTTTCTCTTTTCATAACGTGAAAAGAAATTAATCAGCATGTAGACGACTAATAGCATAATCCCAATAATGAAGAAGGGATTTAAAACAAAGACCAAAAATAATAGAGATAAGGAGCTGACCAGTAAAACACTGTTGACTTTTCTTCCTAGGAAGTACCAAATGATGAGTAATAAGGCAGAGAAAAGTAGCAGGGTCCGACTGGCCTCATTGGCTACCACATCAAAGGCTGCCATCGTAAAAATCATACTTTCTATTAGTAGAAAAAATTGAACTTTCCGCATCTTCTCCATCCTTTCTATACTATTGTAACAAAAAATAAGTAAAAGAACTCCATCCAAAGTAGGAAATATTAGTTCAAAGCAACGAGATGCAGGCTGTACTTGGGTACGGCAAAGTAAATTAACAAGACAAGCAAAATAAACTAAACATACTACAAACTATGCAAATCACTCCTAGCCCATCACCCTTGATGGACAGAAGGAAACAATTTTGGCATAGGGGACCGCTCACAAGCTACGCTCTCTAATCAAGAGAAAAAGGTTCGGCATCTGCCCAACCTTATTCATCTTTATTGTCCGCTATCTGTTGAAGTACTTGTGCTAGTGGAACTTCCTGTTGAGGAATCGCTACTGGTACCGGTTGATGCAACGGAGACATACAAGGTAACTGTTCCATCAATTGTTGCGCCAGCAGCAGGATATTGTCCAATGACGATGTCACTTGTCGTTGAATAATAGCTTCTATCTTCTTGTTTTTCAATACTTTCCACATTGACACCCAGTGCTTGTAATTGACTACGTGCCTGTGAATAGGTGTAATTGCCAGATGTTAAATCAGGCATAATCAATTCTTTTCCTTTTGAAACAACTAGATTGATGATAGAACCTTTTGTCAACTCTGTATTGGCAACAGGATCTGTACTGATAACCTGACCCGCAGTAACAGATGAGCTATATTCCTGAGTAATAGTTCCAATACTGAAGCCTGCTGTCTGAAGAATTTGAGTAGCATTCTCCTGAGTTTTTCCAACAACGTTTGGAACAACTTGTGGCGCTACTCCTTTGGAAACATAAAGGGTAATTTTCGCCCCCTTCTCAGCAGAACTATTTGCTCCTGGATCTGTTTTGATAACGAGACCTTGGGCAACTTTTTCGCTATATTCTTCTTTTATTGTCACTTGGAAACCAAGAGCCTCCAATTCCTGCCGTGCAGTATCAGAATCCTTATCTGTCACATCTGGAATAGATACCATCGCAGCCGTTGCTACTACAATATCAATCTTACTTCCTTGACGTCTGGTCGTCTTTGCAGCCGGAGAGGTCCGTATTACCAAGCCTTCATCTACAGTCGCTGTCGCTTCTTCTGTGATGTTTCCAACTTCCAATCCTGCCACTTCAATCATTTCTGTAGCTTTTTCAACGGTTTGACCAGATACATCAGGAACGGTAACTGTTCGTGGAGTGTTGAAAAATATGAGTCCAGCCGCTATGACTGTTAACAAAATAGCCCCTATCAAGACTTTGTAGCGTGTACGCATACCTGACCTTGGTTTTGAAACAGGCTTATTTCCCGACTTCGCCACTTCTTTCTTACCAGCCCCCTTATCCGTCGCAGAAGTTTGGGCAGAACTATTTGTATGCGGTACTTTCGTTTCAACATTGGCTTGGGAGAGTTTCGGCAAGGTTTTTGTATCAACCTTGTTCCCTTCTAGTTCAACCCTGGGTTCATTCCGACGATCCATGGATAGAGCCGAAGCTAAATCTGCGTACATTTCTGCAACCGACTTATAGCGCTCGTTTAATTTTTTAGCCGTTGCTTTTAGTACAACATTTTCTAAAGCCTGAGGTACGTTGGCATTCTCTTCTCTAACAGATGGGAGAGGTTTTTGGAAATGCTGAAGAGCGATCGTCACAGCACTATCTCCATCATAGGGAATGCGACCCGTCAACATTTCAAAAAGGATGATTCCCATCGCATAAATGTCACTTTGAATGGTAGCTTTCGAACCACGCGCTTGCTCAGGTGAAAGATAGTGAACAGAACCCAACATGGAGTTGGTTTGTGTCAAACTCGTTTCAGCGAAGGCAACTGCAATACCAAAGTCTGTTACTTTAGCGACTCCATTGGAAGTCAAAAGGACGTTCTGAGGTTTCAAATCTCGATGGACAATTCCTCTCGTGTGCGCCATTCGCATAGCAAGGAGAATCTGTCCCATAATTCGCACCGCAACATCGTTGGAGAGTGGTGCATTTTCTTTTATATAACGTTTTAAATCGAGGCCATTGACATATTCCATAGCCAGATACTGTTGACCATCTTCTTCGCCGATGTCCGAAATACGAACGATATTGGGATGGTCAAGTTCTGCCATGGCACGCGCTTCACGTTGAAAACGCTGGATAGCAATTTGATCTGTCTGATAGTTGGTCCGAAGAACTTTAACAGCAACCTCTTCTCCATCTAAAATCAAATCTCTTGCTAGGTAAACATCTGCCATACCGCCTCGACCAATTTGCCGAACGATTCGATACCGACCGGCAAAGATCTTACCGATTTGAATCATTACCTAGCCTCCTCCGTAATGTGAAGCAAACCTACTGTAATATTATCTAGACCGCCTGCATTATTAGCAAAACGTACAAGTGTTTCTACCTTGCTTTCAATCGAAACATCACTCAATACAATATCACGAATGTCCTCGGTTGGTACCATATTGGTTAAGCCATCGCTGTTAATAAGGACGTAATCTCCAACCTCAAGAGTTTTCAAGGCAATGTCTGGTTCAATTGGTTCGGCTTGTCCGATGGACTGCGTTACAATATTTTTTTGAGGATGACGCTGTGCTTCTTCTTCTGTGAGCTGACCAGCTCGAACAAGGGCACCTACCAGCGAATGGTCGTTTGTTAGACGTGTATATTCACCATCTCTAATCAATCCAACTCGTGAATCTCCAACATGGGCATAGATCATTTGGTTGTCGATGACAACAACTGCTTCAAGCGTTGTTCCCATCCCCTTGTATTCTTCTGTCTGTCCAAGTTCATGAATCTTTTGGTTTTCAGCGTCAATGATTGCAACCATCCATTCACGGACATCATTTAAGGTCACTAATTGAGTATCAACCCAAGCAGCTCCCAAATCTGTTGCTGCCATTTCACTGGCAATATGGCCGGCACGGTGACCACCCATTCCATCAGCTAACACGACCAAATCAATCCCTGCACGGTTTTTGTAGCGATTGATATAGTCTTGGTTGTTCGAACGTTTCTGTCCTACATCAGTAAGTAATGCAATTTCCATAATTTTTATCGTTGCTAAGCAACTTCCTCCTCTTATTCTAGGATTTTCGTCTAAGTTGACCGATGAAAAATCCATCTGTCTTATACTGTTCAGGGGTTATCAACAAGCAGCCATCCACCATAATATCTGTTTGAGGGTGTTCTAGTGTCACCTGCTCAAAATTGGGATGGTTTTGCAGAAATTCTTGAATAACCTCTTGGTTTTCCTTAGCAATAATCGTACATGTGCTATAGGTTATTATACCACCAATTTTCAAGCTTTGGCAAACACTGTCCAGTATCTGCAACTGGATAGTCTTTAGAGAATCAAAGTCCATCGCTGCCTTGTTATAACGAATATCTGGCTTACGGCGGATAAGTCCAATACCTGAACAAGGAGCGTCTACCAATATCTTATCAAAGGTATCAGGGCCAAATGTTTCATGAACACGACTGGCGTCCAGACGTTTGGTCTCAATCTTATCTTCTAGACCTAAACGAAGTGCGTTTTCTTCAATCAGGTTTAGTTTATGATCATATAAATCCAACGCATAAACTTTTCCATCCGTAAGATAGCTTGCCATATGACAGGTCTTTCCACCCGGAGCTGCACAGGCATCCAAGATGATTTCATCTCCTTGAATATCCAAAGTCGGAGCTACCAATTGACTGGTCTCGTCTTGAATAGTGATAAGCCCTTCCTTGAAATAATCTGTCCCCGCAAAGTGTCCATGAGATTTAACCAACCCAACTGGTGATAACTGCGAGCGTTGGGCGCCTAGCTCCTCTGCCAATCGCTCCACTTGTTGACCATCTGTCACGCGTACGCTGGCCTTATTCCGATCATGTAAGCTTTGGAAAATCTTCTCTGCACGTTCATCGCCATATTCTGCAATCAGGGTTTGGATCAACCAAACTGGCACAGAATACTGAACAGATAGACGTTTGTTCTTTCTTTTAATATCTGCTGGTTTCGGCAACGAATCCTGACTAAGCTTGCGCAAAATAGCATTGACAAATTTGTCAGTTCCAGGCTTTCGCTTGGCAACATTAACTGCCTCATTGACAACTGCGTGGGGGGGCAATTTGTCCAAATATACCAACTGGTAGAGGCTCAACATGAGGAGATAGTAGACCCAAGTGTCCAACTTTTCTCTATCTTCGATAAAATATGCCAAATACCACTCTAGGGTAATTTTACGAGAAACCGTCCCATAAACCAACTCGGTCGCCAAGCCCTTGTCCTGTGCCGATAAACGAGAAGATTCTAGGGCCTTATTGAGAGCGATGTTCGAGTAAGCACCTTGATCAAAGACTTGTTCCAATACAGATAAGGCTAGACTTCTTGCTGTTTCATGTTTATTGACCACCAAATTGATCTCCTACTGCAATATCTCGACCTGCACCATTTAAAAAGTCTGCAATGGTCATTTTTGGCTTACCAGCTGGCTGGACAGTTTTCAGAGAAAGGGCTCCCTGACCTGTCGCAATGATCAATTCTTTCTTGCTTCGAGCAATGACTTGACCGACTGGTCCTTCACCTTCTGTTTCTACAGCTTCTTGAATTTTAAACCGTTCCCCTTGCCAATAGGTGTGGGCAACGGGCCACGGATACATACCGCGAATGTGATTGAAGAGTTGACGAGCTGTCTTATTCCAATCCAGTACCTCTTCTTCTGGCTGGATATTTGGTGAGAAGGTTACCTGTTCTGGATTTTGAGCGACTGGTTTCAAGTCACCAGCAATATAGGCTGGTAAGGTTTGTAATAATAAATCCCGACCAACAACAGCCAACTTTTCAAACAAGGTACCGACATTGTCGCTTTCTTCAATAGCAATGCTATCGCTGGAAATCATGTCACCGGCATCCATTTCCTTGACCATTTCCATGATGGTTACGCCGGCACGTTCATCACCGTTAATCAAAGCGTAATGGATAGGAGCACCGCCACGGTATTTAGGAAGAAGAGAAGCATGAACATTGACTGCAAAATCAACTGAGTTCAATAATTTGGTTGGTAGGAATTGCCCAAAAGCTGCCGTCACAATCCCATCTGCTCCTAAATTCATCAGCTCATCCATTTCTTGGCTACCAGATAGCTTTTCAGGTTGAAAGACTGGTAAATGGTATTCCAAGGCTACTTCTTTCACAGGTGTCATTTGGATGACTTTTTTTCGTCCAACAGCTCGGTCTGGCTGGGTTACAACTGCCAGTATGTTATAATTTCCATCAGCTAAGAGCCCTCTTAAGACCGTCGCTGAAAACGCTGGCGTTCCCATAAAAATCAACTTTGTCATATTCGTGTTCTCATCTCCTTTTCATTTTCTGATTCATATCAATTATACTATCCCCTAATTATATCATTTTTGCTTATTTTTTCCTTAATTAAAGGTTTTCCAGCTGGAAAAAAGTAAGTACAAAGATACCCTTCTTCCATTTTACACACGTTAGAAAAAGTAGTAGAATATGTAGCAAGCAACTAGTATTCAAATATCGAATAGTGAAAAGGAGACCAGATGTTACAACTTCAACAATTAGAACAGCTCATCGCCTTTGCAGATCAGGGGACCTTGTCCAAAGCAGCAGAAGTTTTATTGATTTCTCAGCCCTCGCTAACGCGCAATATGCAGAGCTTGGAAGATGAATTAGGAGTTCAACTCTTTCAACGAAGTAAAAATAAGCTTGTCTTGACAGAAACAGGGGAATACACTGTCAAACAGGCAAGAAAATTGTTGAAGCAAGGTCAAACCTTTCTCGAAAATGTCCAACGCTTTTCGATGCAGGCAACTACCTTGTTTGGCGGCATCTGTGCTCCCGGGGTTGAATGGGAACTACGGTCCAGACTTGCTGAACAAAAAATCAACCAAGAAATTCATCTGGATTTACAAGAAAATGAAGCATTAATTTCTGGCCTGTTGGACGAACACTATCAATTCATCGTAACAGATTTTCTTCTAAATGAAGACGGTATCCTATCAACTGGGTTCTTCATGGAGCAACTCTACCTCTCTGTACCTCCTGCTCATCCATTTGCTTTGCGAGAAGAGATACAACTTTCTGATCTTGCTGATTTGACCATGCTATTACGGTCTGATTTGGGAATTTGGCAACCACTCGTTGATAGTTTGACTGAGACAAAATTCATTGTTCAAAAAGATTGGGATGCCTTTGAAGAATTGGTTTCAGCTTCTGCTCTGCCAAGTTTCTCTACAAACATCACCCAACAATCGTCAGAAAATGATAGTCAGAGGGTCCATGTTCCCATTTCTGATAAGGAAGCCACAAAAACTTTCTATATCTCTGTCTTAAAGAAAAACAAAGCTATTTTGTCACAATTAACAGAAAACTAGACACTTCCGTCTAGTTTTTTTAGCTATTCACCATTCCCTGATAATCCATTCCATAAAGTCCAGCATAGCGACTCATAGTATAGTCCCCCATGTCTAACACTTCTTGTGTTGGAGCAGAGCCTTGAAAAGTTTTTTTTCCAACCAACTCGTCTGTCACCACATCGTATTGGCGATCCAAAATTTTTCGGACCAAACCATTAATACTGTGCCAATAAACGGGCGAGCCAATGAACAAAGTATCCGCAGCAAAGACTTTTTGGATAACCTCCTCGAATTGATCGTCCGAAAAATCTTGACCGTAATCATAAATTTTGTAATCTACTAAATGTAGGGTTTCATATTCCTGATTAGCAAGTAATTTTTGAGCTAGTGCAACTGTATTCCCATTTTTATTTGGACTGCCATTGATAAATAAAGTTGTCATTGCCTTTCTCCTTTTATAAAAAAAATACTCTGTACTGTTCAACAATTGAACAATCGCAGAGTATAGTATCTTTTTTCTTAGAACGATTTGCCGACAAATCCAGCAATAATTTCGACAGCTTTTGCAGAGTGATGATCTTCAAAAAGTGTTGTATTTGTATTTAGAGTAGTGATTTTTTTCATGTCTTCAGCTGATAATTCAAAGTCAAAAATATCAAAGTTTTCTTGAATGCGAGTTGGCGTGACGGACTTAGCCAATGAAACTAGGCCTGATTGCAAGTGCCAGCGCAACATAACCTGAGAAGTCGTTTTCCCATATTTTCCAGCAATTTCAACTAATACTGGATTTGAGAAGACATCGAATTGACCAGCAGCCAAGGCTCCCCAACTTTCCGCAACGACACCTTTTTCTGCCATATAGGCACGTTCTTCATCCCGTTGGTTAAAGACATGGAGTTCGATTTGGTTAACTGCTGGGGTTACCTCATTAAAGACAGCGAGGTTGGCCAGTTGGTCTGATTTGAAATTTGATACACCAATCGCACGAATCTTACCTTCTTTGTAGAGCTCCTCCATAGCACGCCAAGCTCCAAAAATATCTCCAAATGGTTGGTGAATGAGATAGAGGTCTACATAATCCATGTCCAGTCGCTCCAAGGATGTGGTAAATGCCTCTTTAGCTCCCTCATAAGAGAAATCTGAAACCCAGAGCTTAGTAGTGATGAAAAATTCCTCACGTGGTAGGCCTGAAGCTTTGATCGCTTTGCCAACAGCGACTTCATTGCCGTAGATTTGAGCAGTATCAAAATGACGGTAGCCTACTCGAATCGCTTCTTCAACAACTTCTTGACATTGCTCTAGGTCTGGAATTTGGAAAACACCAAAGCCAACCATTGGCATTTGAATTCCATTGTTTAAAGTGACTGTAGGTTGATTGAATAACTGTGACATAACTTACTCCTTTTCACATTCAGTTAGTGATGTGATTTCTTATTTTTTTATAGTCTTATTGTACTAAAAAATGCTAATCATGTATAATACTTCTTTGTTATACAAGTATTCATTTTTTGCATACTGATTATTTCAACATAATAGACTCAGAAGTCCAACCTCTGAGCCTTTTACCATTATAGATTTTTTTCAAAGAATGGCAAGATAGCATCAAAAGCTAGATCTACAAATGGATGAAGGTCATACATATCAAAGTGACTGGCTTCTGGTACTACAACCCATTCTTTTACCTCACTTTTAGCTGCATCAAAAATTTCACGAGAAGCTGGCTGGCTCCAAGCATTTTCAGCAGTTACAACCAAATATGGTTTTCTCATATCTTTCATGATATTTGTGACATTGTAATTGATGAGTTCCAATTGACTCCAAGCTACAACTTGGTTGCTCCAACGAGCACGAAGGGCAGCTAATTCTTCAGCAGTCAATTCAAAATCAAAAACAATTACTTTACCTGGCTCAAGGCTAACCGCTTCTTTTCCTTCTTCTTGATACCAGTCTTGACCTAAGGTACTGAGTTTTTCATATTTCTCCACATGGTAAAAACGAACCCCACTCTCATTTTGAGAATAGGGTTTTAGGAGACCAATACGATCATAGTGCCGCAGGGTTTCGGAAGTTACCCCGCTCTTTTTTGCAAATTGATTGATTGGTAGTAGGCTCATAAGTTTCTTTCTAGTGAAGGTATCACATCATATTCTGCGGTTCATTGTCAATAATCAGCCGCAAATCTTGATTTTCTCTCTCCTGTGTCCAATCCAAAATCTGGTTCAAGACCTCTTCCAAACGATCTTCATGCCGGTATTTCAAGATAATCTGGTAGTGGTAGAGATTATGGGTTCTGGCAATGGGCTTGGGTGTCGGTCCCAAGATTTGAATTGCATCTGTTAAGTGTTGACGGAGAAAGGCAACAGTTTCATAGGCTTTTTTCACGACAAATTCTTCAGACTTGTGCGAAAAAGTTAAGCTAACTGTAAAATAGTAAGGCGGATAGCCAAGATTTTTCCGAATGCCCATCTCATAACGATAGAAACCTTCATAATCCTGCTCTTTGGCAAAAGCAATGGCATAATGATTGGGGTTGTAGGTCTGAATCAAAACCTCCCCTTCCTTATCCGCTCGACCAGCCCGACCAGCTACCTGAGTTAGCAACTGGAAGGTCCGCTCAGAAGACCGAAAATCAGGCAAATTGAGGGCCGTATCAGCATTGAGCACCCCGACCAGCGTCACATTGGGAAAATCCAAGCCCTTGGCAATCATCTGGGTTCCCAGAAGAATATCCGCTTCGCCTCGACCAAACCGTTCGAGCAAGTCCTCATGAGCACCTTTTTTCTTGGTCGTATCCACATCCATACGCAAAATTCTAGCTTCTGGCAAGAGCTCCTGCAATTCATCGTAGGCCTTTTGCGTACCCGTCCCATAATAACGAATAGAACGACTTTGGCAGTTTGGACAGGTCTGAGGAATTCCCTTTTGAAAACCACAATAGTGGCAATTCATCGTTTTTGTGTCCATGTGGAGCGTCAGGGAAATATCACAGTTGGGACACTGGTCAACACTCCCACAATCACGACACATGACAAAAGAAGAATAACCACGCCGATTCAACATAAGAACGACCTGTTCCTTACGAGCTAGCTTTTCTCTAATCTTATCAATCAGAACAGGGGTAAAATTACTAGCCTCCTGCTGACCGATATAATCACGGAAATCCACAACTTCCACTTCTGGAATACGAGCCAAGGGATTGGCCCTCTGGTTAAGAGTCAGTCTTCCATAGACTCCTCGACTAGCCCGAGCTCGTGTTTCAAGACTCGGTGTAGCAGACCCCAAGACCAGGGTCGCTCGATTATAATCAGCCCGCAACTTTGCCACATCACGCGCATGATAGCGTGGATTGCTGTCCTGCTTGTAGGTCGCCTCATGCTCCTCATCAATAATGATAACACCCAGGTTTGTCAATGGTGCAAAAATAGCCGAGCGAGCTCCGACAACCACCTGGGCATTTCCAGCCTCAATCTTCCGCCACTCGTCATACTTCTCTCCATCAGACAGACCCGAGTGAAGAATCGCCACCTGCTGGCCAAAACGAGAAATAAAACGATTGGTCATCTGAGGGGTCAAGGAAATTTCAGGTACTAGCATAATAGCCGTTTTCCCCATTTTTAAAACCCTATCAATAACCTGGAGATAGACTTCCGTCTTCCCAGAACCTGTCACTCCTTGCAGTAGAAATGTCTGACTTTCCTGACCGATAGAGGCCACAATCTCACGAACCGCAATGGCCTGCTCTGGATTCAAATCCAAGGCCTGTGTTTTTTCCACCTTATCAAAAACTCCCTGAGTCCGCGACACTTCCTCTTCCCAGACTTCTATATAGCCTTTTTCTTGGAAATAGCGGAGCGTATCAGCTGAATAGTCCGATTTTAAGTTTGAAAGGAGCTGGTCTTCAGAATGTTCCAGAAGAAATTCCCTTAACTGCTGCCGTTTTTTAGCCCGATTGCTAATGTCTGCTTCTCGTAATTTCTCCAGACAAACTCGGTACCATTTTTCTGTCTTGATTTGCTTCTTATCCTTGGCCACATAGTCTACCAAGATTTTTCCTGACTGGGCCAGACGCATGATTTTCCCTTGCTCTGTCACGTCCAAGTCAGAAAAACGAATCTGCTCCTTATCACCAAACAGACTAAGCTGCTCTGCCATTTCCAAACCAAGCCCTGGACGGAGCAATTTGTCATAGGTCGAATTGAGCAAGCTGGGTAGCATGGATTTTAAGAGAGTAATTTTATAGGAGAAGACCGACTTCCTCATCTGATCCGCCAACCAAAATTGCTCTTGATTGAGAACAGGACTATAATCCAAAACCTCGGCAAGCTCTTTCAAGTCTTGTACCTTATTTTCATCATCTTCATCAATCAAGTCAACCACAATCCCTTGAATCAGCCGATTTCCCTTACCAAAGGGTACATGGACACGCACGCCAACCATGAGCCCCTCTTCCAACTCAGCTGGAACGCGATAGGAATAAGCTTGATCTGTCTGCATCAAAGGGACGTCTACAATAATCTGTGCTAACATACCATCTCCATTTATTTTACCTTCTAATACCACGACTGATGCGAACAAGGTTCACTTTATGTATAACCTCCAACTATTAGTTGGAGCAAATATTAAAAGATAAACTAAATGACCTAGCTCCTTTCTGTCAAAACTTTCATCATTCCGAAAGTGAAAAGAAACCCGGATGGCAATCCCAACCGAGTCTTGTTTCTAAATCTTTTCGCCTTCTTCTTTTTCTTTAGCAATTTGAGCTTTGATTTTACGCTCTTCTTCTTCCGCCAAACGTTTAGCCTCTTCGGCACGGCGACGAACAGCCTCACGTTTCGCTTCTGGGTCTGGGTGGATGACTACATTACCTGATTCAATTTCTTCCAAGGCGCGTAGGGTGGATTTCACTGAGGTAAATTCTTGAGTTGGTTTGGCACCTGCTTCCAATTCATGGGCACGCTTAGCCTCAAGAATAACCAAAGAATACTTAGATGGTACCTTATCCAACAAGGTATCAATTGACGGCTTCAACATCATAATACGATTCTCTCTTCTTTCTTTTATCGTTCTGCTATCTGTTCACGAATCATTTCATCGTAGCGACCAATCACTCGGTCTACACGGAAATGTTCTGCTTCGATAATACGCTTGACACGCTCAGCAGCCAACGGGACTTCATCGTTCACAACTGCATAATCATACTCACGCATCAAGGCGATCTCTTCCTTGGCACGTTCGATACGTTGAGCAATAATTTCCTCACTATCCGTTCCGCGACCAATCAAGCGATCTTGCAACTCCTCCAAGTCAGGTGGTGTCAAGAAAATGAACACCCCATCTGGAACCTTTTTCTTCACTTGGAGGGCACCCTGTACTTCAATTTCTAAAAAGACATCAATTCCCTTATCAAGAGTTTCATTGACATAGGTCAGAGGTGTTCCATAGTAATTTCCAACGTACTCTGCATATTCCAACATTTGACCCTGGCGAATCAAATCTTCAAATTCCTCACGACTACGGAAGAAATAGTCAACTCCATCAACTTCTCCCGGTCTCTGTGGACGTGTCGTCATGGATACAGAATATTCAAATTTATTATCAGAGCTTTCAAAAATTTCCTTTCGAACTGTTCCTTTTCCAACACCAGATGGGCCAGAAAAGACAATGAGTAAGCCTCGCTCTTTCATGATATCTCCTTTTAAATCTTTCATTCTAGTGTAACAAAATTTAGCATGAATTTCAACTGCTTTTAAATACGATTAGAATATTTTCTGTTCTCAATCCTAAACGAACTTTGAGCCAGTAGAAAAAGAGCCCTTCGGACTCTTCTACATTTACTTAGCAACATCTGTTGCTCTTGTTTCACGGATAACTGTGATTTTGATATTTCCTGGATAATCCAGATTATTTTCAATTTTCTCACGAACATCATGGGCCAAGATGGTAATCTGATCATCAGTGACCTTGTTAGGATGAACGATAATCCGAATTTCACGACCAGCCTGAATAGCATAGGATTGTTTAATCCCTTCAAAACTGTTGGCGATTTCTTCCAAGTCTTGCAGACGTTTGATGTAGGCTTCCATAGATTCACGACGCGAACCTGGACGAGCAGCGCTCAGAGCATCTGCCGCAGCCACAATAACTGCAATAGTACTTGTCGCTTCTACATCGCCATGGTGACTAGCAATCGCATTGATAACAATTGGATTCTCTTTATATTTCTTAGCCAATTCTGTACCGATTTCAACGTGGCTTCCATCCACCTCACGGTCAATAGCTTTACCAACGTCATGTAGGAAACCAGCTCGACGGGCCAAATTCACATTCTCGCCCAATTCAGCAGCAAGTACACCTGCTAATTTAGCAACTTCGATTGAGTGGCGAAGAACATTTTGTCCGTAAGAGGTACGGAAATGCAAACGTCCCATGATTTTAATCAAGTCTGGATGGAGGTTTGGTGCCCCAACTTCATAGGCAGCAGCTTCCCCATACTCACGAATACGGTTATCCATCTCTACACGGTGTTTCTCAACCAACTCCTCAATACGAGCTGGATGAATACGACCATCTTGAAGCAAGGTCTCCATGGTCATACGGGCAATCTCACGGCGAATCGGATCAAAACCTGATAGAACAACCACTTCTGGTGTATCATCAATGATAACATCGATACCTGTGAGACTTTCAAAGGTACGAATATTTCGACCCTCACGTCCAATAATCCGTCCCTTCATCGCATCATCCGGTAAATGAACCGATGTAATCGTCTGCTCAGCCACATATTCACCTGATATGCGTTGCATCGCTTGGGCTAACAAGTCCTTTGCCATCTTGTCAGAACGTTCTTTTACTTCACGCTCTGCTTCCTTGATACGAGTCGCAATTTCATGCGTCAATTTATCACGTGTATCGGTAAGGATGATTTCCTTCGCCTCTTCTTGACTGAGGGCCGCCACTCGTTCTAACTCCAAAGCTTTTTGTTCTTCGAGTTTTACAACTTCTTGTTCACGCTCATCAATGTGCTTAGCTTTATCGGTCAGACTTTGTTCCTTTTGTTCCAAAGTCTTTTCCTTGTTGGTCAAATTATCGTCTTTGCGGTCCAAGCTGGTCGCCCGCTCTGTCAAGCGTGATTCGATTTGCTTCAACTCTTGACGTTCTGACTTAAATTCTTCTGCAATTTCTTCTCGGTACTTACGAGCTTCTTCCTTAGCTTCCAAGAGTAATTCTTTTTTCAAGGTCTGGCGATCGCGCTCAGCTGTTTTTAGAATAACCTCAGCTTGCTCTTCTGCTCGACCACGAACATTACTAGCTTCTTGTTCTGCGTTTAAAAGTGTCAATTCTGCAGTTTCTTTTGCAGATTTCATCTTCAAAGAAATGGCAAAGTAACCTAATACTAAACCAATGAGAGCAGAAACAAGGGTCACTACTACTGTAATGATATCCATATTTCTACCTCTTTTTTATAATTCGATTTTCACAAAATCTGTATCTATTTTATCATATTTGAAACGATTTCACAATTCCAAATTGTCAAATATGGTATAATAAATTCATCACTTATTTGGAGGAAAACATGAAAAAAGAAGTCACTGTCGAAAGCTTCGAGCTAGACCACACTATTGTAAAAGCACCTTACATCCGCTTAATTTCTGAAGAAGTCGGACCCAAAGGAGACATTATTACAAACTTTGATATTCGCCTTATCCAACCCAACGAAAATGCAATGGATACAGCTGGTCTACATACCATCGAGCATCTATTAGCTAAACTAATTCGCCAGCGCATTGATGGGCTAATCGACTGCTCTCCTTTCGGGTGTCGGACAGGTTTCCACATGATTATGTGGGGAAAACAAGACTCTGAAAAGATTGCTCAAGTCATCAAGTCGAGTTTGGAAGAAATTGCAGAAGGTATCACTTGGGAGGATGTTCCTGGGACAACCATTGAATCTTGCGGTAACTACAAAGACCACAGCCTTCATTCAGCTAAAGAATGGGCCAAACTAATCCTTTCTCAAGGAATCTCTACTGATGCCTTTGAAAGAAAACCAATCTAACAAAAAAAGCGGATAAACCGCTCAGAACGTAGACAAACTCCTAAAAATATAAAAAATTGAAGAAGTTTGCGAAAGATAGCAAGTCATTAAATTCTTAGAAACATTGATATTTCGGCGTTTCTGAGAGTTTTTTTATTTTCAACATAAAGAAAAAAAGATTGAAGAAAACTGTCCAAAATGGACTTTTTCTTCAATCCGAAGCGGCTAAACCGCTTTTTTGTTTAATAATCCAAGGCATCAGAATGACCAGCACCATTGCCGACAAAGTAGCCTGTCTTACAATTTATAGAGAACAAGTAGGTCCCATCTGGTTTAAACATATTGTAGTAGCCATTGCCGTTGATAATATTGACTTTTTCCAAGATATATTGATTGCCTGTTATATACCCACGTTGTTGCGAGATAGTCACAATATTTTCAAGAATACCTGGATTGAAATTCCATGCTTCATTGTTTACATCATCAATCATTGCTTGATTATAAGGAACACGACTGCGGTCACGTTGCAAGACGACACCTGCTGGCACGGCAATACCAAAGTCGGTTGTTGAGCCTGAAACCGTTGTTGAAGCGACTTCTGTTGTCGCTGGTACACCAGTAGATACAGTTTCATCAGCACCTTGGTTGCTTGTGACTGCAGCCTCACTTGCTACCGTAGCCGAAGCGACTTCCTGTTGTGAACGACCAAAATTCACGACCGATGCCAATAGACTGTCAACCGCACTAATCCCTGTCGTTGTCGCAGAAAGAGATTCTCCTGATTTAACCGTCGCCGTTGTATCAATTTCACCATTAACAACGACTTCTTTATCAAACTGACCATTAATGGCCTGAATGGCTGCAATAGCTTTTTCAAGATGATCATACTGTTCTTTAGCTTTGGTATAACTGTCCGAATTCTTATTCAATTTTTCCAACAGCACTTTCAGTTCTGCTAATTTACCAAACTCTGAATTTTTTAGCTTGGTCAAACTACTGTCCGTAAAGAAACTATTATAGAGCTGTTCAAAAGCGGTCACATTCGCATCTGTCGAACTTGATGCTGTCGATGACGTCTGGCTTGTACTTGTTGAACTTGAAGAAGTCGCAGTATTCGATTTGTTAACCGAATTCATCCAAACCAGCGCCGTCGCCATTACACCAATCATTGAAAGCCCTACTGCTGACCAGAAGTAAAATTTCTTTTTCTGGTCCCTATCTGCGCCCTCACTATGGTCCAAGTCTTCGGCCTCATCTTCTTCCAATTCTAAACTAGAATCATCTGCCACTGGAGATAACCCCTCCATTGCTACAGTACTTGCAATCACTGTTTCTTCCAAGGTTTCCATCGGACTTACCGAAAGTTCTTCTACAATAGGAGCAATCTCCTCACTAACTTCCGTAAGAGAAGACTCATTTGCTTCTACCTCTTCCGCGCTTTCATGTCCTTGATTTTTTTCCTCATCAGCCACCTCAACTAAAGGAAGATGGTTGATTTTGGTTTCAAATTTTTGAGATTCAATTTCTGCGCGATGTTGCTTGATATAACGATCCAAGAGACCATCATCTTCTGTCACACCCGCTTCAATTTCCTTATGTTTTTTGACTGCTTCTTCGATTGTTAAATCTTTCGCCACTTCAAAATCTAAAACTTTCTCCTCATCCAAAGGAAGATGATGACTATTTTTTTCTCCCACGATGTCCTCCTATCCTTGCACTTCTTACACTTGACGTTTCACTCGTTGACCAAAAAATTGATAAAGATCCACTTTTAGGGTACCATTATACAGTTTGCGCTTCTTATCCGCTTGCTGTCCAAAACGGGTTTCAAACAACTCATCACTAGTTAGAATAAACTTAGACCATGTTTTGAGTGGTTCAAAAGTCTGCCCCATTTCTCGATACAGGGTAACAATGGCTTCATCATCCAACAAACGTTCTCCGTAAGGTGGATTAGAAATAATGACACCATTAATTTTATCTGTACGCAAGTCTTGCACACGCATTTGCTTGAAAACAATATCCTGCTCAACTCCTGCCGCAAATGCATTCTTCTTCGCAATTTCAATCATACGAGCATCAATATCTGATCCAGCAATATCTAATACCAAATCTGCCTTGATAGAAGCTTGTGCTTCTTTGCGTAATGCAGCCACCAATTGATCCTCAACCCACGGCCATTCCTCAAATGCAAAACTTCTCTTCAAACCTGGGGCTATATTTTTGGCCAACATAGCTGCCTCAATACAGAAAGTTCCCGATCCGCAAGTAGGGTCAATAAGCGGTTTATCTGGATACCAATTCGATAATTGCAAAATAGCAGCTGCCATATTTTCTTTGATTGGGGCGCCACCTTTTTCCACCCGATAACCACGTTTGAACAAACTAGAACCAGTCGTATCAATCATGACTGTCGCCACATCTTTCAAAATCGACACTTCAATTTTAAACTCTGCCCCCACCTCTTGCAAGGGAACCCCTTCGGGACGAGAGAAGTGTTTCTGCAGTTTCTTAACAACTGCTTTCTTAGAAATAGCCTGCACACTCGGTTCATTATGCAATTTCGATTTGACACATTTGGCCTTGGAAATAGGGAACTTGCAGCCTAGAGGCAAGTAATTTTCCCAGTCCAAGTTAAAAACTCCTTGGAACAACTCTTCAAAAGTCTTTGCTGGAAATTGTCCAACAATGATTTTAATTCTATCAGCTGAACGCAGCCAGATATTGGTTTCGATAATGGATTTTACATCTCCTTGGAATCGAACACGGCCATTTTCCACTTGACATTCATAGCCGAGATTACGAATTTCTCGACCCACAACTGCTTCCAGACCTGCTGCTGCCGTTGCAATCAACTCAAATTGTTTTTTCATTTTTTTCCTCTACAATAAAAGCTAGCAGAGCTAGCTACCTATTTTATGCAATTTTCTGTAAGCCATGTTTTGTTCCGGTGGTACTAGGTTCTACCACCTTCGATAACCATCTGTCTACTGTCTAAACAGTCAGGATTTCTGTTCATTTCCATCCATCCCATGCCCCGACCAAAGTTTGGGTTGCTAGCTTGAGGGGTTTACCGCGTTCCATTTTTTACGTTTCCATAAAAACTTCGTCACTGTGGCACTTTCAGATCTACTCTGGCATATCAAAAGACTTAGCCATTTTAACCGCCGTAACGCCTAAGGGCGTCCCTAGGCTTATTGATTCGCCTAGCACAAACACTACTGGCATCTCAGCCAGTGCTAGCATGGACTTTCCTCATGGTAGAAAACTACCACGCGATTATCCAAAAATTGCACCTTAATTATCTTAGAAGTTGTATCTACAAAGCAAGCCACTTTAAATCAAGGAATATCTCTGACACAAATACAGAATATATTTGTGCACAAGAAAATAACTGCGAATAAAGTGTCAGTTTAGGTGTACAATTTTCTATTCTTGATCCTGAACGATTTGTTTTCCAAATACTTCTTTCTCCAGACGATTCAGACGGCGGAGAATATCAAAGTTTGTCGCTGAAGATGGACGTTCTGTACGCAATACGTCGTTTGATTCTTCAGTAGGAAGAGTTGTTTTGGGAGAATTTGCTGCCTGCGCTTTCAATCGAGCAATTTCACCTTTTAATTCCTTGATAATCGCTTCATAAGCATCGTAGTCTTTCATAATATCATCAAGAAAATCGTTCACTTCATCTTGATCATAGCCACGAAAACCAATTTTAAAATCTTGCTCAAAAATATCTTTTGTCGTAAATTTAATACTTGCCATCTCTCTCTCCCTAATCTAAAACGTCACTACTCCTATTATATTAAAAAAAATAGGGAAAAATCAAGTCAAATCACTCAGAATTTGAAAAATTTTCAGCCTCCTCACTCAATTCTTCAAAGGTAAGCGTTTTTCTATTATATCCTTCTTTCTTTAAGACCATGTGATATAAATATTTCAAATTGGTTTCATTTTCAGAATCGTAAAACAAATAACAACCTGTCGTATTATCCAGCAGAAACTGGTTATAGTCTCTAAATTGCCCTGGGTTTTCATAGCGTGGATAGGCATACTTTACAAAATCAACCTGCTTAAACCGTGCTAACTTTGCTTGGTTAGCCTCATTCCACTGTTCGCCATGATTTTCAAATGGAAATATTGTTGCAATACTCAGTTGATACCCCTCGGCTCGTAAATCTTCTAAGACTTCTAAGGCCCAGTATTCAAAGCCCAATTGACCTGTCAGTATAAACCAGCTAACACCCTCTTCTAAAAAACGAATAAAATTCCTACGAATTGCAGATTTAATAATGTGCAGTCGAGGATCTTTTTCTGAAAAAATTCCCAGGTCTGTATGTCTATAACCTGTTACCAAAAGGCTCTTAGTATCCATTTCTTGTACTCTTTTCGCTAATTATGGTATAATATGCTGATATTATTTTATCAAGAAGGAGTTCTATGGTCAATTATCCTCATAAGGTGTCAAAAAAAATCAATAGAACCAGTCCTGTTTCATCCCAGCGAGTAAACTTTGCTAATCGCGGAATGTCTTTTGAGGCTGCTATCAACGATAGCAATCAATATTACCTTGCGCACGATATTGCTGTCATTCACAAGAAGCCAACTCCCGTGCAAATTGTAAAAGTTGATTACCCCAAACGGAGCCGTGCTAAGATTGTCGAGGCATACTTTCGACAGGCATCTACCACAGACTACTCTGGTGTTTTTAAAAGACATTATATTGATTTTGAAGCGAAAGAGACACGCCAAAAAGCATCCATGCCTATGAAAAATTTTCATGCGCATCAGATTGAACACATGAAACAGGTTGTAAAACAAGGTGGCATTTGTTTTGTCCTTCTTCACTTTTCAACATTAAAAGAAACCTATCTCTTGCCAGCCACTCATTTGATCGAATTTTATCAAGTAGACATGGGTAGTAAGTCGATGCCTCTAACCTTTATTCGACAATACGGCTTTGAGATTCAAATGGGGCGTTTCCCCAGCATCCCATATCTGGAAATCGTTGAAAAAAATCTATTAGGTGGTGAATCTTTTGAAAACTACAACAATTAAAAAAGCTCTTCTAATCACTGCAAATATTTTACTTGCGGGGGCTATCATTGCCTGCCTGGCCGGAGCTGCATTGGTTGTTTACTACATCCAAAGCGCTCCAGAATTGACAGAAGAATCTTTGACAGCAACTGTATCAAGTAAAATTTACGATAAGAACGGAAATCTTATTGCAGATTTAGGAGCAGAAAAACGTTCGAGTGCTAAGACTGAGGAAATTCCAACAGACTTGGTAAATGCGATTGTCGCAATCGAAGACCAACGCTTCTTCAATCATAGAGGGGTTGACGTGATTCGTATTGCAGGTTCCCTGATTAATAACTTGAGCGGAGGACGTTTGCAGGGGGGGTCGACACTTGACCAGCAGTTTATCAAGCTGACTTATTTCTCGACATCCGTAGAAGATCAAAATCTAAAACGGAAAATTCAAGAGGCTTGGCTGGCTACTCAATTGGAACGTCGCAATACCAAACAAGAGATTTTGACCTACTACATCAACAAGGTGTATATGTCAAATGGTAACTACGGTATGAAGACTGCTGCTCTTGCTTTTTATGGAAAAGAGTTAAAAGATTTGACTCTTCCTCAATTAGCTCTTTTAGCAGGAATGCCTCAAGCGCCAAACCAATATGATCCTTATACCAATCCAGAAGATGCAAAAACACGTCGCGATTTGGTATTGGCTGAGATGCTGGAAGAAAAGTACATTGATAATACCCAGTATGAACAAGCTGTTCTAACACCTGTAACAGATGGTTTACAACCATTATCTAATGCAGCTGCTTATCCTGCTTATATGGACAACTATCTGAAACAAGTCGTTGAAGAAGTTGAAGCAAAAACAGGTTACAACTTGCTGACAACAGGGATGGATGTCTATACGAACGTCGATCCTGCCGCCCAGCAACAACTTTGGAACATCTACAATACAGATATGTATGTCAGCTATCCAGATGATTTATTACAGGTAGCTTCAACGGTTGTGGATGTTTCTAATGGTAAAGTCGTTGCACAATTAGGTGGTCGTAAACAAGAAACAAACGTCTCATTTGGTACCAACCAAGCCGTTGAAACCAACCGCGACTTTGGTTCTACAATGAAGCCAATCACAGACTATGCTCCTGCTTTTGAAAACGGCATTTATACATCTACAGCAGATTTAATCTTAGACGGTCCTTATAATTATCCAGGCACAACAACTCCTGTCAATAACTGGGATAAACAATACTATGGGAATATCTCTGTTAAGACTGCTATTCAGTATTCTCGAAATGTTACAGCCGTTAAAGCATTGGAAACTACAGGTTTAGAAAATGCCTTGAAATTTTTGAATAGCGTTGGTATCGATTACCCAGATATTCATTACTCTAATGCTATTTCAAGTAATACATCCGACACTGGTAGCCAGTATGGGGCAAGTAGTGAAAAGATGGCTGCTGCCTACGCCGCTTTTGCCAATGGCGGCACATACTACGCTCCGCAGTATGTCAATAAAATTGTCTTTAGTGACGGAACAGTAACAGAATACGCTCCTCAAGGGACTCAAGTCATGTCTGCCGAAACAGCCTACATGATGACCGATATGATGAAGGCTGTTATGTCTTACGGTTATGGATTAAACGCTTCTGTTAGTGGAGTTCCTATGGCAGGTAAAACAGGTACATCAAACTATACCGATAGCGAAACGGATACTATTCTAGCTTCAATTCCAGAAGCAAATTATAGCTACATGGTCGTTCCTGATGAAAACTTTGTTGGATATTCTAGTCAGTATGCAATGGCTGTTTGGACCGGATATACCAATCGTATGACTCCTATCCTTGATAACAGCATGCGAATTGCAACAGATGTCTACCACAATATGATGCTCTTTATGCATTCGGACTATACTGCTACCGATTGGGAGATGCCAAGCGGACTCGTACGTTACGGTTCCAACTACTATCTCAGAGGTAGTCGCTCACTCTCCAATGCTTATAACACGTACACTAGCTCTAGTACAAGTTCTTCTAGTTCGACTGAAACTAGTGAAACAACCGAAGCGGCGACAACATCAAGCGAAACATCATCTGGAACTTCAACCGAGACTGCAACTTCTTCAACTGAAACTGCAACAACAGGAAACAATCCTGCGACGGGACAGACAGATGGTCAATAAGAAAATTCCCAGACTCTTCTGGGTTTTTCTTTTGCTTAAATTATGATAAGATAAGATTATGAAACCTGAAGTATTTTATAAAACCTTGGCAGACCAAGGTATTCAATTAACTGACCAACAAAAACACCAATTTCATCGCTATTTCCAACTATTGGTGGAATGGAATGAGAAAATCAATCTGACAGCTATTACTGAAGAAAGCGAAGTCTATCTGAAGCATTTCTACGATTCTATCGCTCCAATCCTGCAAGGCCATATTCAGAACGAACCTCTTCGGCTTTTAGATATTGGAGCTGGAGCTGGATTTCCTAGCCTACCTATGAAGATTATCTTTCCGCAACTAGATGTTACCATCATTGATTCTCTTAATAAACGAATTAACTTTTTACATTTGCTTGCCGAAGAACTAGAGCTCGAAGGTGTTCATTTCTATCATGGTCGTGCAGAAGACTTTGCACAAGATAAGAACTTTCGTGCACAATTTGACCTTGTCACAGCACGCGCAGTTGCCCGCATGCAGATTCTTTCTGAATTGACTATCCCTTATTTGAAGCTCAACGGAAAATTAATCGCACTCAAGGCGTCCAGCGCAGAAGATGAATTGACCCAGGCAAAAAATGCACTCAATCTCCTCTTCGCAAAAGTCATCGAAAACCACGACTATACTCTTCCAAATGGCGACCCTCGAACACTAACCATCGTCGAAAAGAAAAAGGAAACTCCAAATAAGTTTCCACGCAAGGCTGGTATGCCAAATAAAAGACCCCTTTAAACATAAGAAAAGCGAGTTTCACTAAGAAACCCGCTCTTTTATTATCCAATTTTTGTAATATTGGTTGCTTGAAGACCACGTTGGCCTTGCTCCACTTCAAATGTCACTTTTTGACCATCTTCCAAAGATTTAAAACCATTAGACTGAATTTCAGAAAAGTGTGCAAATACATCTGGACCGTTTTCTTGAGCAATAAAACCAAATCCCTTTTCTGCATTAAACCATTTAACTGTACCTTGTACCATTTGTGTTACCTCTTTTTATTTATTTGTAAAACTTATCAAGAGGAAAAACAAAAGATGAAACTGATACTTAAACTCTAAACTTATTTACACTCCCTACTGTAACAGTATATTTCCTATATGTCAACGATAAAGGGTTGATAGGTCCAATAAACTCAATAATCATCGCCACGGATTATAGAATCGACCCTGATTAACAAAAAACAGATAGATTGTCACAACTACTAGAGCAAGAATAAATAGCAAGACAGCGTAATCTATTCTCTGTAGAGGCTGTTGGGTATACCATGTTCTTTTTTTATTCTTTCCAAAACGCCGCAATTCCATAGCCGTTGAAATCGTATCAATCCTCTCCAAGGAGCTGAAAATCAGAGGAATGACAAGGGATAGATTCCCTTTTATACGATCCATCAATTTTCCTTTCCTGGACAATTCCAAACCACGCGCTTCTTGAGACATTCGAATCGTATAAAACTCTTCTTGAATATCTGGAATATAACGCATGGTCAAACTGACTGCGTAAGCAACTTTGTAGGATACCCCAATTTGATTCAAGCTGGAAGCAAACTGGCTAGGATGAGTGGTCATGAGAAAGATAATCGCTAAAGGAACTGTACAAAAATACTTCAAGAGAAGATTTACCAGATAAAATGCTTGCTGACTCGTCAAGGAATAAACTCCCAGACCTGATAGCAAGGGAGTGTCTGCTCCGTAAAGTTCCACTCCATACCGTGGTGCAAACAAGTGAACCATCAGGGCATTCATTGCAGCAAAAATGATCGTCAGAATTAAAACAAGAGAGATTTCTTTATAACGAATCCCTGACATTTTGAACAAGGCTAGAGAAAATACTGCGATAAAAAGAATCAAGCGGGTATCGTAAGTAATCATAGCAAGAATGGAAACTATGAGAAAAAAGAGTAATTTACTGACAGCCGATAAACTATGAATAAAGCCAGTTCCTGGATGATAACCAATTAGTTTTTGTTGACTCATCTTCCTCTCCTTTCTTCCTGCATATAAAACGTCGTTAATTCTAAGGGATTAACTCCCAACCTCTCCGCCAAGTGAAAAATTGATGTTTCTTTTAAATTGGCTCGCTCAATCACCGTATCATCAGATAAAATTTCTGCTGGACTTGCATCTTCAATAATCTGCCCATCCACCACAACAACAGCTCTATCTGAATAATCTAGCATGAGTTGCATGTCATGGGTAATCATGACAATGGTATGCCCTTGAGCATTTAATTGGTCCAAAAACTCCATCATTTCCCGATAATGCCGTTGATCTTGTCCTGCTGTTGGCTCATCTAGCAAAATAATTTCTGGATTGAGAACCAAGATAGATGCTATCGTTACCCGTTTTTTCTGCCCATACGAAAGTGCCGAAATCGGCCAATTACGAAACGGATACAGGCCACATACCTTCAAGATATGGTGAACTCGGTGTTTGATTTCTTCTTCTGTCATCCCTCGCATGCGCAAACCAAGGGCAACCTCATCAAAGATCATCGTTTGGCTAATCATTTGGTTGGGATTCTGAAGAACATAGCCAATCCGTTCTGCTCGCTCTTTAACAGAATCTTCTTTGATTGACTGCCCCTTCCAGAGAATCTCACCCTTACCCTGAATAAAACCACAAAGCACCTTGGCTAAAGTAGATTTCCCAGCACCATTTTTTCCAACAATAGCTAGACGTTCCCCCTTATGAATCGTCAGTCGAATGTCTGTAAGAACTTGTTTATTAGGATAGGAAAAATGAAGATGCTTGACTTCTAACAAAGCCTCTTTCTCTCCATTTTCAAAGTGTAGAGTCGGTAGGGATGCTATATTCAAAGCCTCAATATCAATTTCCCAAACTGAGGAGAGATGTTCTGACTGCGCAATCGGATATCCTAAGGCGCGAAGAGTCGATAGATATAAGGGTTCACGGATGCCGTTTTCCTGTAACAATGAGGTACGTAATAAATCATCAGGTCCTCCATTGAACAAAATCCGACCGTCATTAATCAATACAACTCGGTCCACCTGACGATACAGTACGTCCTCTAAACGGTGTTCGATAATAATGGTTGTGGTCCCTTCTTGCTTGTGAAGACGGTCAATCAAATCAATTGTATCTTGGCCCGATTTGGGATCTAAATTAGCAAGTGGCTCATCAAACAACAAAATAGGACTCTCATCAATAAGAACTCCGCCCAGACTGACTCGTTGCTTTTGACCTCCAGATAAATCTTGTGGTCGATGTGCCAGCAAATCGGTCAAAGACAGTCTTTCTGCCCAATCTCCTACTTTTTGCTTCATCACCACCTGGCTTTCCATGTCGTTTTCCAAAGCAAAAGCTAGGTCCTCGGCAACTGATAAGCCAATGAATTGACCATCTGTATCTTGAAGAACCGTTGATACGAGCAAGGACTTATCATAAACTGAAAGATTAAAAGCTGCCTGACCATCCAATAGTAAACTTCCGCTATGTTCTCCCTTGTAAATATTTGGAATAATACCATTAAGACATTGTCCAATCGTCGACTTTCCTGAACCAGATGGGCCAATAATCAGAACTTTCTCTCCCTGATAAATCGTTAACTGAATATCTTTTAAAGTGGGTTCCTGTTGCGCTTGGTATCTAAATGTAAAATCTTTAAACTCAATGATTTTTTTCATAGGACTATTATAGCGTAAATTGACTCTGAAAAAAAGGAAGAATCATCAGTTTCTCCCTTTTCAAATACCTTCATCCATGATTCTAGAGCAGATGAATTCTATCTTCTTACCTCACAATCACATTAAAATGATCCCCATCAAGGTCCGTAAAACTTGCTCCATAAAAGCCGTGGCATCTGTCGAGCGATCTGCAATTGGTCCACCATTTGCTTCAACACGCTCGATAAGTCTATCCACTTCTTCCCTACTCGCCACATTAAGCGAAATCAAGACTTCATCTCCTTCTCTTTTCTAATTGATAGGCTTCGTATAGAATGGACTGAAAAAATATAAAGAATTCTGATTGCACAAAAAAATTGCACTGATTTTTCAATGCAATTTTGGTATTACTAAGCATTTGCTGGAGTCAGAGTTTCCCCAATCGCTTCCAAGCGTTCTGCCCATTCTTGACGAGTCAATTCGTTTTCAGAAATGTAACGGTTGCGCTCATGAGCACGGCATTCAGCTGAACAGCCACGAACATACTTGTGCTCATTCTCTTCTGATGTCAAAATACGACGGTTACAGAATGGATTGCCACAGTTGACATAGCGCTCACATGGTGTGCCATCGAACCAGTCCTTACCAACGACAACTGGGTTAACATGGTTAACATCGACCGCGATACGCTCGTCAAAGACGTACATCTTACCATCCCACAATTCGCCACGAACTTCTGGGTCTTTACCATAGGTTGCGATACCACCGTGGAGCTGACCGACATCCTTGTAGCCTTCACGAACCATCCAGCCTGAGAATTTCTCACAGCGAACACCACCAGTACAGTAAACAACTACGCGCTTGTCCATAAATTTCTCTTTGTTATCACGGACCCATTGTGGCAATTCACGGAAGTTGCGGATGTCTGGGCGGATGGCACCACGGAAATGCCCAAGGTCGTACTCGTAGTCATTACGTGTATCCAAAACAACTGTATCTTCGTCCAAGAGAGCTTCTTTGAACTCTTTTGGTGACAAGTAGGCACCTGTTGTTACAAGTGGGTCAATATCGTTGTCAAAGTCGTTGTCTTCCAAACCAAGGTGAACAATTTCTTTTTTATAACGAACAAACATTTTCTTGAAAGCTTGCTCATTTTCTTCATCAATCTTAAACCACAAATCGCTGAACAATGGGTTTGCATGAACGTAGTCCATGTACTTTTGAGTTGTTTCATAGTCACCAGAAACAGTACCGTTGATTCCCTCATCAGCAATCAAAATACGTCCTTTGAGTCCGATAGACTTACAGAAAGCTAGATGCTCAGCAGCATAGGCTTCCGCATTTTCAATTGGGACATATTTATAATAAAGTAATACACGAATGTCTTTTGACATGATTTCTCCTTCTCAATCTTTGCAATAGATGATAAAACTCTGTCATTTCTAATAAATGATACCTTACGATTATATCGTTTAGCCCCTCAAAAGACAAAAATCTGAACTGAAAATTTAGAACCTCTATTCGCAGCTTCAGTGCTTATATGTAAAAAATACGGCTGGGCAAAAAGACCGACCTCGCTTCTCAAGGGTCGTGTCAACATCTCAGCGCAGTGGTTGATTGGCAGATTTGTTCGTGTTTTACACTCCAAATCTGACCTAATCAACTGTGCGGGGGCGGGAAGACGAACTCTTTTTTTGACCAGTCGAGTTCTTTCCCGCTCCCATTTATTGAAGGTTCGCTATAACTTCTTAGTCGTCTAATTCTATTTTCAGCTGTCGGAGTTTTTCCAAGGTATCATGTCCGATAAGTTGGTCCACTTTTCGCTTATGGCGTCTGGCAATATTTTCCTTCCATTTATCTTCAATAGGATTATGTGGCTTCTCGATTTTCCTTTGCTCTTTGATTTCTCTTGCCTCCTGCCACTCCACTCCTTTAATAACTTCTTCCCAATAGCTGGAAATGGCAGAGCAGAGATAGAGTTGGACCTTCTTCAACCAGTGTCCAAAAAAAGTTTGCGGAGCATTTTCCTCCACTAGCCGATAGGTCCTTTGGATTTCAATAAGTTGACTTTGATATTTTTCCCACTGGAGCATAGCTTTACTCGGCTTTTTTCGATAAAGTTGACGCTGTTTGATTAGAGCTATATACGGTGCAACAAAACGACTCGTCCGTATCTTGATAAAATTTCTGGAGGAGCGAATGGCCACCAGCATGCCTGAGGCCAATAGGCGTTCAACCTCCCTTGCCTGATGATCTGGAAAACGGTAATGGACTTGCCACCCCACTTCTTCAACCACTAAGCGAATCTGCATCCTACCATTTTGCCAACTCGCCTCCACCTCTTGCTTTTCATCCCATAACTTTTGAAAAAAGAGAAGAAGGTAGTAGCCTTGTTTACTAAGTTCATACCAACTGTTCGTGTGGTAAAGGTAGGTCCGAATCGCTCCCTTCATATAAAATTCGCCATGGAAATCATAAAAAGTTGGCTGTTTATATGTAGATTGTGATGGGTGGTTACTAACTCGGAAAACCTTATAATAATAACTATTCCAAAGAATGCATCCATAAATTGATTTCGTCGTTTTCGATTGATAAAGACTTAAAACTTCCTCGTCAGGATTGAGTATAGAATGAATAATCGGTCCCAACTTTTCTTCTGTCCAGACCATACTTCTCCCCTTGAACACATGTTTTCGTTTGTTTTATATTATTATATATGTATTTTTTGTATTGAAAAACCCTAGAATTTTTTCTAGGGAAAATAAAAACTTAATCTTTAGACAAGCTACCTGTCTTCGTTTGAGATTTTGCATAAACAGCCAAAAGGAGTGTCCCTGCAATAGCAACTGTAATACTGTTTACAATACCTGCTACAAGTCCCTGTGCAAAGACCTTATTCGCCGCCTCACTGTAGATAAGAATATCTAAAACTGGGGCAATGACTCCCCAAGCAAGCACATTCGCCGCAATCTGAACAAGGTTAAAGAAAAGAATATCTTTCCCTTCAAAAATCCCTTCTTGAATACGCAGACGTTTTTTGGTAAGACCAACAACCAAACCAAAGACCCCTGATGCCAAAATCCATGACCACCATGGACCGTAAGTCAACGAATCCTTAAGCGTGTGACCAATGAAACCGACCAAGAAGCCAACCACAGGACCAAATACAACTGCCAATAGCGATTGAACAGCGTATTGAAGCTGGATAGAAGTATTTGGGACAAAGGTTGGGATATTGATTAAATGACCAATAACCACAAAGAGGGCTGCGCCGATACCAGTAGCAACGACTGTTTTGATTGAATTATTTTTCATAACTATCTCCTAAAATTTCTTTAATTACTAATACGTTTGATTTCAATATGCCAGTTTTGACCTACACCGACATTATAAGCCTTGGCAAATGAGCCCTGATTAATCGCAACACCTACACGATAGAGGGAATTGATATAAATCAATGGCTGTCCGATGCGTACATCCGCAAAGGACTTGCCGTAGGTTACTTGGTTTTGATACACAAGCATGTCGTTATTGTATATGGTCACTTCAAAGCGATCTTCAAACTGCGGTTGCAAGGTGTAAAATTCTTCCCTCGTAATCGAGGTCCAAAGCGAGCCGAATCGAACATCTAGAATATCAATTGCACCTTTTACATAATCTGAACCAACTTCCGTTGGGACAGTTGGAATTTCCACAATCTTATCCACGCTTAATTCTGGACCAACTTCTTCAAAGCTAATGTGTCCAGAAGCCAATTTAGCTCCCGTATAGGCATAAACATCTCGACCATGGAAGGTGTACGAATGTTCTGTATTGGCACGGCGATTGGCCACCTCTGAAATTTCTCGAACCGCCTTTATCCCCACATATTTTTTGATGAAGGATAGCGTCCCATTATCTGGCGTTACAATATAGTGATTTTGTTCGGTCAAAGCTACTACACTCTTACGTTTTGAACCAACTCCTGGGTCAACAACCGAAACAAATGTTGTCCCCTCCGGCCAGTATTCGACCGTTTGAAAGAGGCGATAAGAACCTTCAAAGATATTGTACGGAGTAATATCATGTGTTAGATGGTGAACAACTAAATCTCTCGATTCTTGGAGAGCAACACCAATCATCGCTGAAACTGCACCATCAACTAAACCAAAATCTGATTGTAAAACAAGTAAATTATTTGACATACATTCTCCTAATCTTATTACCGTTCTATGATAACAGAAAACCCGTAACCATTCAAATAGATATTTCCAAAGCCTGGCTATAGTTTTTCCTTATACCTCATCTGTCAAGCACTCTACTATCAGCCACCGAAAATTTTTCCATCGTACCTTCTTCGAACTTAAGATAAAATCCCCCACTCTCTAGTTCCAACCAACTATCGTCTTTGAGCAATTGGATACAAAGAAAACTGCCTAGCGCAGCTCCAATCTCCAACCTTCTAGGACTTCCCACGTAAACTGAGAATCGTCTGCCGACGATTTCTATTTCTAACCTTCTAATAAAAATGACTGTCCCACGGAATTTACAACCTTTTAATATAAAAAAAGTGCTACTAATTTTTTCGGTAAAAAGAAAACTGCCTACCGGCAGTTCCAATCTCCAACCTTCTAGGACATCCTACATGCAATGAGAATCGTCTGCCGACGATTTCAATTTCCAGCCTTCTAATAAAATTGACTGTCCCTCGGAATTTACAACCTTTTAATATAAAAAAGTGCTACTCTATTTTTAGATAAAAAGAAAACCAGCTGCCGCTGGTTCTCATCTCCAACCTTTTAAGCCAAAAATTGTCCTCATGGACATCTAGATACAAAGAAAACTGCCTACCGGCAGTTCCAATCTCCAACATTTTAGGACATCCTACGTGCAATGAGAATCGTCTGCCGACGATTTCTATTTCCAACCTTCTAATAAAAATGACTGTCCCCCGGACAGTTAGATACAAAGAAAACTGCCTGCCGGCAGTTCCAATCTCCAACCTTCTAGGACATCCTACGTGCAATGAGAATCGTCTGCCGACGATTTCAATTTCCAGCCTTCTAATAAAATTGGCAGTCCACTGGACTGCCAATTTTATTAGAACCCATCTACATTCGTGTAGATTTTTTGGACGTCTTCGTCGTCTTCGAGGGCGTCGTAGAGTTTTTCAAATGTTGCGAGGTCATCGCCTACAAGTGATACTTCTGATTGTGGAATCATTTCAAGTTCAGTAACGTTGAACTCTTGAATTCCTGATTCTTTGAGTGCCACGATTGCCTTGTGCAAATCCGTTGGAGCTGTATAGACAGTGATTGTGCCGTCTTCTGCTTCTACATCATCGACTTCAACATCTGCTTCTAAGAGCAATTCGAAGATGGCATCTGCATCATCACCAGCAAATACAACCACACCTTTTTTATCAAACATGAATGATACGGAACCAGATGCACCCATGTTTCCACCGTTTTTACCAAAGGCAGAGCGAACATTGGCTGCGGTACGGTTTACGTTTGATGTCAAGGTATCAACGATAATCATAGAACCATTTGGTCCAAAGCCTTCGTAACGACCTTCCACGAAGGTTTCATCTGTGTTTCCTTTTGCCTTGTCAATGGCCTTGTCAATGATGTGTTTTGGAACCTGCGCTTGCTTAGCACGGTCGATAACAAATTTCAGCGCTGAGTTTGTTTCTGGATCTGGGTCACCCTTTTTCGCTGCTACATAGATTTCAACACCAAATTTGGCGTAAACTTTTGAGTTAGCACCGTCTTTTGCGGTTTTCTTGGCTACAATATTGGCCCATTTACGTCCCATGGGGAACCTCCTACATTTTATAAAATCGCTTTATTATACCATAAATGGCAAGGATTGAGAAGATTTTTAAAATCTTCTTCACTATACAGTTGACATGTATAGTTTTCCGATATACAATATATAGCACAACTGTACATTTGAACTACATAGGAGAAGCCAAATGAAAAGGAACAAGCACCTCCCCTTAACGGAGACAACCTACTATATTCTATTAGCCCTCTTAGAACCTGCCCATGGCTACCATATCATGCAAAAAGTAGAGGATATGAGTGATGGTGATGTGAAAATTGCTGCAGGAACCATGTATGGAGCGATTGAGAATCTTTTGAAACTAAAATGGATTTGTTCCGTTCCAAGTTCCGATAAAAGAAGAAAAGTCTATCAAGTAACAGCAACGGGACAAGAGATTATTAAACTGGAAACACAGCGTATTCAAAAACTACATCATATTGCCAAAGAATTAGGTTTTTAAGGAGGAAGCTATGATAAGACACAAATTATTCACCAGTTTACAAGAGGAAGAACATTGGATTAATTCGATTCAATCCGAAGGTTATCAGCTTGTCAAAGTAACTCCATGGACAGCAGCCTATCATTTTGAAAAATGTAGTCGACCCCCTCATCCCGTACGCCTTGATTTTCATGAACATATTGCAAAAGGAGAATATTCAAATTACCTCTCTCTATTTGAAGACTGTGGTTGGCAACCTATACAAGGTAGTCGTAGATGCGGCATCCATTATTTTCAACAAACAATCGAAGCTTCAAGCACAGAAATTTTTTCTGATACCGAATCGAAAAAAGCATTCTATTCACGCTACCAAAATTATGCCTACTCCTATTTCGGATTATTTCTGACCTTATTTTTTATCCATTACCAAGTTGGACTCCAAAATGGATACACACTTTGGAATCCTAAATCCTGGTACCTAACTCCAGGACTATGGGAACGGACTGGTACCAGTTTTTGGTTTGGTTTTCTCTTTGAAACCCCATTCGCATTGTTTAGAAGTGGCATCATTCCGTTATTTTTCCTTGCTTGGTCTATTTATTTCCTCCATATCGCTGAAAAAGGTAAAAAAGAAGCGAAGAAATTAGAAAAATACTGATGGCATACTATCCAAAAGAAAAAGATTGAAAAGAATTGACTGCAATCATCTTTTCAATCTTTTTTTACTTTTTACAACTCTACTTTAGCAACTTGGCTATCTTGACTGACCTGTCCAAGATTTTCAAGGCTGACAGATTTGATTTCAGCTGTGTTTGTGAAAGCAACGACGATGGTTGTTTCACGTCCTGCTGAGCGAATAGCTTCAAGGTCTGCAACAAGGAGCAAGTCTCCTGCTTCAACGCGTTGGCCATCTGTTACCTTAGCTGAGAATGGAGCACCGTTTAGCGCAACCGTATCTAGGCCGACGTGCACCAAGACTTCTACACCCTTTTCAGACAAAATACCGACAGCGTGTTTGGTTGGGAAGACACTGGTTACAATACCTGAAACTGGTGCGTAAACATTGCCGGAGCTAGGCTCAACGGCATAACCGTCGCCCATCATTTTTTGTGAAAAGACTGGATCTTTCACTCCTGTGATGGCAATAGCTTGCCCTTCAGCAACAGAGTAAACTGTCTCCGTCACGCCTTTGAACTGAGTCTCAGGAGCAACTTCTTCTGTCGCCACAATTTCTGTATGAGGAATAGCTACGCCTGATTCTAGCAAGTCTTGAATGTCTGATTTGAGAACATCTGCTTTTGGTCCATAGACTGCTTGAACACCTGAGTCTTTGATAATCAAGCCCATAGCACCAGCCTGTTTCCAAGCATTTTCATCTCCAACTTGTGCCACATCTTTAACACTAACGCGAAGACGAGTCATACAAGCATCCACATCTGCGATATTATCACGACCACCAAGCAAGTTGATGATTTGAACCACTTGTGAATTGGCATCTGCAGTATCTACGTTTGAGTTTGAAACCACATCCGTTGTTTCTGTATCATAGTTACCATTGCGTCCAGCTGTTGCTAGGTTGAATTTCTTAATCATAAAGTTGGCAATGAAGTACATACCAACCGCAAAGAGGGCTGTTACCCAGATAAAGTTAATAACATCCATACCGATACCAGCTTTAATCGCCATCGGTGTACGTGTAAGGAATTCGATATTACCAAATGAGTGCATACGCAAGTTGACAACGTCAGCCATGGCAAAAGCCGCACCTTGTACAAAAGCATAAACGACATAGAGTGGCATTGCTGCAAACATGAACATAAACTCAATTGGTTCTGTTACACCTGTCAAGAATACTGCAAGTGCTGATGAAATAAACATACCTTTGTACTTATGTTTTTTATCTTCATCCACATTGCGGTACATAGCGTAAGTCAATCCCATCAAAATCCCTGATGAACCAATCATTTGACCAACTTTGAAACGGGCTGGAGTAATGTTTGCAAGAAGGTCATTGTACTGAGCCATATCACCAGCGTCTTTGAGGTTGATCAAGTCTGTAATCCAAGCCAACCAGAGCGGATCTTGTCCAAATACTTGTGTACCTGCTTGTGCACCTGTCAAGATGTCATAGGTACCACCAAGTGACGTATAGTTCATTGGAATGGTCAACATGTGGTGAAGACCGAATGGAAGAAGCAAACGTTCCAAGGTACCATAAACAAAAGGTGCAAGAATTGGTGCTGTATCCTGTGAGCTTGCAATCCATTTACCAAAGCTGTTGATTCCTGTTTGAACAACTGGCCAAAAGATAGCTAATCCTAGCGCTACAAGAACTGAGCGATAGATAACCACAAATGGTACGAAGCGTTTACCGTTAAAGAAGGTCAAAACATCAGGTAATTTGCGGTAATTGTAGTATTTGTTATAGGTTGTTGCCCCTACAAAACCAGCGATGATACCAACGAAGACACCCATGTTCAGAGCAGGTTGACCCAAGATATTGACGAAGTAGCCTGAAACTGGAATCTCTGTTCCAAAAACAGTGGTTACGGTTGCCGCTGCATCTGCAAGCATGTCAGTCGTCACACCAAAGAAGTGGCCAGTAATCAAGTTAATCAAGATAAAAGCAAGACCTGCCGAGAAGGCACCGCCAGCTTTTTCCTTAGCCCAGCTACCACCGATAGCCAAGGCAAAGAGCAAGTGAAGGTTTCCGATAATCCCCCAACCGATTTGGGCGATAATATTCCCAATACGAATCAAGAGTTCTGATTCTGGGCTGATTAACGGAATAGAGTTTCCGATAGAAACCATAAGACCTGCTGCAGGCATAACTGCAATCACGACCATTAAACACTTACCGAATTTTTGCCAAAATTCGAAACTAAGAAATTTTTTCATTTTTTCTCCTTTATTTTTTGGCTCTGTGCCATTTTATACATTAATTTCAACTTCCACACCAAAATGGTCTGAAATAATCGGACGATTCTCTCCATTGAAAATCACTAAGCTGGATAAAACTTCCTTTTTCTGATTTAAGAAAATGTAATCCAATCGTTTTTCCTGACTGTGACCAGCCCAGCCATCGATAGCCTTTTCAACCGTAATCCCCTGGTCTTTTTCCATCGCTAGATTGTACGAATCATAAAGTCCAAGCTCTGTAATCGCTTCGTAGGCCTCTCGATCTGAGAAGGCATCGGTATTAAAATCTCCCATGAGAATCTTCAAACGTCTATTGCCAGTCCGTTCCACAATCGTACGAATGTTATCAAGCTGGTCTTCCTCTTCACTCCCTGGAAGATTGATGTGACAAGAATACAGGTCGATCAACTGGTCTTGGTATAAGACCGTCAAGCCCATAATTTTTCGTGATAGGATGGAATCAACAGATTTATTCTGACTACAATAAAATGGATCCACTTCATAAACTGGCAACTTGGTAAGAAAGGCAATCCCTTCTTCGTACTTATCGTAGCCGATATGTGAGTTGCTCCAATAATATGAATAGTCAAATTGTCCCAAGGCTCTTAATTTTTCTAATAAAATCAAGCCATAATTATCCGCCTTCAAGTCTTTCGCTACCAAATCAGCAGTTATGAGCTGATTGACTTCTTGAAGAGCGATGACATCATAAGCCTTTTCAGCTATTGTTTGGGCTAAAACATCTAGTTTTTCATCCTGCCTTTCTTCTAACCAGGCATGGACATTAATTGTTAGTAATTTCATTGCTCCCCCTCTCTCTGAAAATGCGTAACCGTTTTCTTTTATAGGAATAGTATAACGTAAACGTTTGCATTAGTCAATAGCTTTTCCGTAATATTTTAAACTTTTACGTAAAAGTTGTGTATTCTACTAAATAAAATAGATGTATTGCCCCTTTCTGGCTCTTTTATGATACACTAATGGGTAGAAAGACAGGAAACTATGAGTAAGTATAAAAAAGTTTATCAAGATATTAAGAAAAAAATTGAAGAGCAGGTTTGGTCAACTGGACAGGCCCTACCGACAGAAAATGAATTAATGGAAGTGTATTCCTACTCCAAGGACACCATTCGCAAAGCACTATCTCTTCTTGAAATGGATGGTTATATTCAAAAGAAACAGGGGAAATCTTCTATTGTTATCGAACACGGTCTAATGAAGGACCAGTATCTTTCTGAAATAAAAACAGCGGGCGAATTGAACAAAAAATCACAGCACCAAATTCAGACCCAACTTACTTCGCTTTATATTATTCAAGGCCAAGAAGATTTAATGTCAACTTTCGAAGTTGATGATAAGGTAGATTTCTATCGAGTGAGTCGGGTACGGACAATTGATGGTGAGCGGTTGGAATATGACATTTCCTATTTCGACCGTAGGGTCGTCCCTTATCTCAGCAAAGAAATTGCCGAAAGCTCTATTTACCGCTACTTAGAAGAAGAACTCCATTTAACAATTTCTCATTCCAGACGTGAAATCTCCTTCCGTTTTGCAAACGAAGAAGAAAAACAATTGATGGACTTAGGAGACTATGATATGGTCGTCGTGGTCACTAGTATCACCTATCTTTCAAATGGTCAAGCTTTCCAGTATGGAACAATTAGTTACCGTCCAGACAAAGTTAGCTTTGTTTCTATGGCGAAACGGTAAAAGGAAACTTTCGATTTTTTCGACCAAGTGTACAAAACTTCTAGAATTTTATAGTTATAAAAAGAATGTCTCCGCTTTTTTGCAGAGACATTCTTTGCATTTATATACTAAGGAGAGCACCAATAATGGTAAAAACTGGTAGTTTTTTTATTCTTCAACACATAGGAAGAATTGATCTGATAAGTTTTGGAGTGGTTCAATCAACTTTCCTACTAATTGTTGGAATTCAATTAGTTACTGTGCCAGATGTCTTGGTTGTACTGTTCAATAGTACGGTCTGAAGAGAAGAATCCAGCTTTAGCAATGTTATGAACAACTTTCTTGTTCCATGAATCTTGATCTTCGTAATCTGCAAAGACTTGTTCTTTTACTTCGATGTATTCAGCCAAGTCAATCAAGGTCATGAACCAGTCTTTCGAAATCAATTCATGGTGCAAGCGTGCAAGACGTTCCTCGTTACCAAGTGCCTTCACTTCATCGCTAACGATAAAGTCGACTGCACGTTTGATATTAGCATCGCCATTGTAGTAGTCAGCAGATACATATCCAGCCTTATCGTACAAGTCGATAATGGTATCTGAATCCTTACCAAATGTATAGATGTTGTCCATACCAGCCAACTCAGCAATCTCAACGTTGGCACCGTCCATGGTACCGAGTGTCAATGCACCATTCAACATGAATTTCATGTTACCAGTACCTGACGCTTCTTTAGAAGCCAATGAGATTTGTTCTGAAATATCAGTTGCAGGGATGAGTTTCTCAGCAACTGTCACATTGTAGTTTTCTACCAAGTGAACATTGAGGTATTTATTTACTTCTGGGTCATTGTTGATCAACTCTGACAAGCAAAGAATCAAGTGAATGATGTCTTGTGCAATGATGTAGGCAGGTGCCGCTTTACCACCGAAGATAACAGTGATTTTACGTTTCGGTAGGTTTCCATTCTTGATTTCAAGGTATTTATGGATAACATACAAGGCATTCATTTGTTGGCGTTTGTACTCGTGGAAACGTTTGATTTGTGTATCAATGATAGAATTTTCATCCAGCTCGATACCTTTATTGTCTTTAAGGTAACGTTTGAGAGCCAACTTATTGTTGAACTTGATTTCAGCCAACTTAGCATGAACTTCCTTGTCATCAGCAAAGGCAAGCAATTTTTCAAGTTTAGTAGCATCTGTCAAGTACTCATCACCAATCAATTCTTTGATGTAGTCAGCGAGGTCTTGGTTGGCAAATTCCAACCAACGGCGGAAAGTGATACCGTTTGTCTTATTGTTGAATTTTTCTGGGTAAAGCTCGTAGAAAGCTTTCAATTCAGAGTTTTTGAGGATTTCTGTGTGAAGCGCAGCTACACCGTTCACTGAGTTAGAGAAGTGGATATCCATGTGAGCCATGTGTACACGACCTGATTCATCAATGATTTGGACTGCTGGGTCTTTGATTTCTGCACGAATAAGGGCATCCAATTCTTTGATGATATCAACCAAGTGTGGCACCACTTCTTCAAGGAACTCAAGTGGCCATTTTTCAAGTGCTTCCGCCAAGATAGTGTGGTTTGTGTAACCAGTCATATTCTTAACGATGGTGACTGCTTCCGCAAATTCAATACCATGTTTTTCAGTCAAAAGACGAATCAACTCAGGAATCACCATTGATGGGTGAGTATCATTGATTTGAACATACGCGTATTCAGCCAAATCATGCAAGTTTGAACCACGTTCAATAGCTTCATCAATCAAAAGCTGAGCAGCGTTTGATACCATGAAGTATTGTTGGTAGATACGGAGCAATTCACCATTCTTATCAGAATCATCTGGGTACAAGAAGAGTGTCAAGTTTTCTTTAATATCAGTCTTGTCAAATGAAATACCATCTGTAATCAAGTCATAGTTTACTGACTCAATATCAAACAAATTGAGGTAGTTCTTAGTCTCTTTTTTATAGCCAAGAATATCAAGACGATCCAATTTTGATTTCAAAGTGAAATTTTTGAATGGAACATCATAGCTGATAGTTGTTGGAATCAACCAAGAATCATTTTCAATCCAGAAGTTTGGCTCTGCTTCTTGCTCATTTTTCTTAAATACTTGACGGAAAAGACCACAGTGGTAGTTCAGACCAACACCTTCACCGTTGATAGCAAGTGTTGACATAGAATCAACGAAACATGAAGCCAGACGTCCCAAACCACCGTTACCAAGTGATGGTTCTGGTTCAACGTCTTCAACTTGAGCCAATGATTTACCAGCTGCTGCCAATTCTGCTTGAACGTCTTTGTAAACACCCAAGTTGATCAAGTTGTTTGACAAGAGTTTACCGATAAGGAACTCAGCTGAGATATAGTAAACTTTACGTTTTCCTGTGTTTTTTGGTTTTGTAGCTGCAGCTTCTTTTACGTAGTTTAACAATTGAAGATAGATTTCTTCATTTGTCAAATCAGCTAATTTTTTCGAAGTGTTTGTTTCTGCAAATGTTGTAAATTTAGTCATGGTTTTCATTTCCTCGTTGGTATAGTAATGTCATTTTTGTCAAGAAGTCTTTGCGTTCTTGGGTCAAGTCTTCAGCTTTCATGCGCCATTCCCAGTTTCCACCGATAGTTGACGGCATATTCATTCGACTTTCTTCACCCAAGTCTAGGACATCTTGCATGGTTGCAATAGCTGTATCACTCACTGTTGCAAACAGCATACGGAGCATAGCTTGGCTAACTTTTTCAATCGGCTTACGGTTGCTGTAGGCGTCCACGTATTCTTGTTGTTCTGGATCAAGATTGTTGTACCAGCCGTTGACAACCTCATTATCGTGAGTTCCAGTGTAGGCAACTGAATTTGGAATGCAACGGTGTGGAGCATCAATGCTCTTACCTGTTACATCAAAGAAACCAAATTCTAAGATTTTCATGCCTGGATAGCCACAATCTGCAAGCAATTTGCGAGCTTTAGCGTCAATGTTTCCAAGGTCTTCTGCAATGATTGGAAGGTCTCCAAGTGTTTCTTTGACAGCCTTGAAGAGATTGTAGCCAGGACCTGGTTCCCAAGTTCCAACTTTTGCCACCTCTGCCTTACCATCAACTTGCCAAAAGTCTGAGAAACCTTTGAAATGGTCAATCCGAAGGACATCATAAAGTTTGAAACTTTCATGAATACGATAAATCCACCAGTTATAGCCTGTTTTTTCATGTTCTGGCCAATCGTAAATAGGATTTCCCCATAATTGACCATCTGCCGAGAAGTTATCAGCTGGTACACCTGCTACATAAAGCGGCTTGCGTTCACTGTCCAATTTGAATAGTTGGGGTTTTGTCCACACTTCAACGCTATCAGCAGAAACATAGATTGGCATGTCTCCGATGATTTTGATGTGGTGTTTGTTGGCATATTCTTTCAATTGCTTCCATTGGCTGAAGAAGAAATACTGGGTGACTTTGTAGTAGTCGATTTGATTTGCCAATTCTAAGCGGTACTTATCAAGTGCTTCCTCGTTGCGAGCTACAACTTTTTTATCATCCCATTCTTGGAGAGCTTTATTACCAAAGTATTCCTTGATAGCCATGAACTCCGCATAATCTGTCAACCAGGATGAGTTAGCCTTTTCAAACTCTAGAAAAGCAGCCTTCTTCTTATCATCTTGTAAAAATGCTTGAACTGCCTTCTCCAAAATTGGTCGGCGAACTTGATAGATAAGAGCATAGTCTACTTTTTCAGGATTATCTCCAAAATTTACATCTTGGAAATCTTCTGTTGCCAACAAGCCATCTTCAACCAAGAGGTCAAAGTCTATCAAGTGTGTATTTCCTGCAATAGCAGAGAAAGACTGGTAAGGAGAATCTCCATAGCTTGTAGTTGTTAGTGGTAAAATCTGCCAGTAGGTTTGCTTGGTTTCCACCAAGAAATCTACAAAATCATAGGCAGACTGTCCAAAAGTACCAATACCAAACTTACCTGGAAGTGAGGTAATATGCATCAAAATTCCACTGGTACGATTTGTCATAAAAACGTTTTCCTTTCTGTCGGTTACGAATATAGTTTAGCGCAAACGTTTGCACTTGTCAAGGATTTTATAAAAAAAGTTTTAATATGCTCTAAAAAGCCTATTTTATAGCATTTGTTAGCGAATAACAAAAAAGAAAAAATCAGATATTTCTATCCGATTTTTCGAATTCTTCACTATTTTTAAGCAAAGCTTTGCTCTTTTATTTGGATGCTTCCATCAACCACATCCGCTTCCAGATATTTGACATCAACATGATCCAAATAGTAATCTGTTACCTTGTCTCGAATCTGATTTTCAATCACACGGCGCAGAGGACGAGCTCCCATTGCCTTGTCATAGCCTTCTTCCATCAAAAATTCTTTCGCTGCTTCCGTTACCGTTAATTGGATGCCTTTCTTCGCCAGGGTCTTATTGACCTGGGCCAAGAGTAATTCTACAATGGCTTTGAGATCATCTTTATCCAAGTGCTTGAATTCGATAACTGCGTTAAAACGATTAAGGAACTCCGGACGGAAGAATGGGGCGATGCGGTCCATGATGTCTTGATTTTCTTCACCTTCTGCCATTCCATAACCAAAACCAGCATTAGAAGTCGCGATAATAATGGTATTTTTAAAGTTAACTTGGTTGCCCTGTCCATCAGTCAAATGCCCATCATCTAGCACTTGCAAAAGGAGGGTAATCACTTGTGGATCTGCTTTTTCAATTTCATCCAAGAGGACAATGGAGTAAGGATTGCGGCGGACACGCTCGGTAAGAGTATGGGAATTGTCATCATATCCAACGTAACCAGCTGTGGTACCGATTAATTTGGAAACAGCTGTCCGATCGCTGTATTCCGACATATCCAAACGAATAATGGCATCTTTGTTACCAAACAAGTCAAGCGCTAACTGTTTGGCCAACTCTGTCTTACCCACACCTGTCGGACCGACAAAAAGGAAGGAACCAATCGGGCGGTTGCCGTCATCAAAACCTGCACGATTTCGACGAATGGCACGAGATACTGCTTCCACCGCATCGTCTTGACCGATAACGTTAGCTGCCAGACGATTTTTCAATTCCTTGAGTCGTTCAATATCAGAAGCTCCCATTTGAGAAACTGGGATCCCTGTCATTCGCTCAACCGCCTGAGCCACATCATTGACGGTAGCTACCACTTTCTGTTGCTCCGTATGATTATCAATCTGTTTTTGTAGCTTATCAATACGGACTTTTTCATTCAAGGCTTTTTCATAATCCTCTTTTTCAGCTGCTTCCAACTGCAACTGTTTTGCCTCAGCCATTTCTGCTTCTAAGGTCTGAATATCTGTCACAGGATGTTGTGCAGCCAAGTGAGCAGCGGTCACATCGACCAGGTCAATGGCCTTATCAGGCAAGCTACGTTGTGGAATATATTGGACGGAATAATCAACCGCAGCTCTCAAAACCTCATCTGGCAATTCAATATTGTGGTGGGCTTCATAAAGCGGCTTAATCCCTTTCAAAATCTGGTAGGTATCTTCTGCAGACGGAGCATTGACCTTGACTTCGTTGAAACGACGAGCCAGAGCAGCATTCTTGTGAATAGTATTGCGGTATTCGTCCTGTGTAGTCGCACCAATAACGGTCAACTCCCCACGTGACAGGGCAGGTTTGAGAATATCTGCTAAGCCCTTGGAACCTGAGTCTCCACCAGTGCTGCCAGCTCCCAAAATCTGATGAATTTCATCAAAGAAGAGAATGATATTTCCAGCTTTTTTGACTTCATCGACAAGATTCTGCACATTTTCCTCAAAAGCCCCACGATACTGAGTCCCTGCTTCCAAGCCTGAAATGTCGATGGAGATGATTTCCTTGTTCTTAATGGCTGCTGGCACATCACCATTGACAATGGCTTGAGCCAAACCTTCTACTACCGCAGTTTTACCGACACCCGCATCACCGACCAGAACAGGATTGTTCTTGGTACGGCGAGCCAAAATTTCCGCTGTTTCTTGGATTTCCTTGTTTCGTCCAATGACTGGATCCAACTTACCTTCACGCGCATCTTGTGTCAAATTGCGACCAAGTTTTGCCAGAATTCCGTCTGACTTTATCTGACCTTTAGCCTGTGTTTGAGCCACTTCTTCTGTCTGTGGCAGGCGACCAGTCTGACGATAAATGGCAAATTCCTCCGGTGTCACTTCACGCCCATTGATAGAATAGCGACGTCGTTCTGTACTGTATCCACCCATGTTGCCCATGAGTTGATTGAAAATATCGTCCATATTGTTAAAATTATTGAAATTGTTGTTCATAGTTTTTACCTCGTTTATAAATTCTATTGTTTTTGACTTTTACTGACCTTTGTTTTAAAAAAATAGCTAATAGGGTATAATCCTGTCTTTCATATTAACCTCCTCAGAAGTTTGTCTTTTACTGATCATTTAGTCAATTAGTCAGTCAAACCGTTATCGTTTGACCTATGCTGACCTTTTGTTCAAAGAATTCGTAAGGTCCTTTACCTTACGAATCTTATTTTACATCATTGGTCAGTAAAAGTCAATAGTTTTGTTTGACCTTTTTTGACTTTTTTATAGTCGAATGAATTAGCTTTCAGACAAGGAACTGAGGCGCAGGCTATACTAAAGTATGGCAAGTCGAAAGTGACGATATATCAAAGTTAATTCAAATGACTAAAAAAATCTACCTGACGGTAGATTTGGTAGCTACTAGATGATAATCCCTTCCAAATGATCCAGTTCATGCTGAACAATCTGAGCTTGGAAGTCTGTCAGCTTTAGGCTCTGCCTTTTCCATGAAGCATCAAAAAACTCCACTTCAATCTCCTGATAGCGTGTCGTCGGGCGGGTACCTTCCAGCGACAGACAGCCTTCCTCTGTCTGATAGGGCTTGGCCTTGCTGATGAGGACGGGATTATACATGACCAGGTTGGTAAAACCCACGTTGACGATGATAATCCGCTTTTTGACGCCAATCATGTTGGCCGCCATGCCCACGCAGGCGTGAGCGTTGGCTACCAAAGTATCCTGCAAATCCTGACCGACCTGCACATCTAACTGAGTCGCAGGCTCAGACTTCTGCTGCAGGAAGAAAATATCTTTCATAATAGGTTGAATCATGGGAACCTCTTTCGATAAAGTATATAGTATTATTTTACTATTTTTTTGATAATTTGAATTATTTTATGCTTTATCGGATGAGGATAATAACGAAAAGTACCAGCTTTTCTCAAAATATAGCCATTAAAGTTCTGTTTAAATCGAAGAACACCATCTGAGCTGTCGAATATCCCTTGAATACCAAGGAAATTATAACGCTTAAGATTTCGTTTGATGGCACGTTGCATCGCCTCATATTGAAGTAAGAAAGGTGCAGATAGGCTTTGAAACTCTGAATATGAGCCACCAAAAAGATAAGTTGCCTCATTCATATCATAAATTATCAGTGCACATGCCAAAAAAATAGGAGCTGTCTGAGTTTGATTTAAAATATTTTGAACCACCTCCTGTTTTTTCAACAATTTCTGCACTTGCTGTGCATACTGTTTTGAATTTCTATCACTTGTTTCTATTTCCTTTTCAATTTGCTTTAGACTGGCTTTCGGGTCAAGTTCTGCAACTAAAAAATCTGCCTGTGTACCAAAGCTTTCAAAAAGACTGTTATAGTAACCACTATCTCTATCTTCAAAGCCTTGTCTAGCTCCAGTTTCCTCAATTATTTTTTTGAAATCTGAAAGCTCCTTATGATTGATACTACGAATCCTGATACCGTAACTTTCTGCATTTTTTATGTTTCGTTTACTATTTTTATTGTAGGATTGCAATAACGACGTTGTTGAATACCCTTGCAAATCCTTCACATAATGCCAAACAGGCTCTCCATTTGGATAACCTGTTTGTAAGCCATCATGTTTAAATCCAACTTGCACTAGCTTCTCAATTAGTTGAGTATCTGCTTCACTAATTGGACTCCCTACACTATCAAAGAGTTGATAGGCTTGGGAAGGCTTGACCACCAATTCAAGTACGCCTTCACGCTTCGCATAGTTTTTTAAAGATTGATAAAATTCCTCTAAATAAACATGATCGGTAACCAGCGGTCCAGAATTCAATTCCATATACAAACCACCAACCATCTTCTTACAGAAAAGCAAAGTAGAAATAACGATCTCTAATTGTGAATTTTTAAAACCAACATAGCGAACATTGTATCCTCGCTTGGATAGTAATCCAGCCATTTCAATGGATTGAAAAAATGATTTTTCATTTACTTGTTGACAATGCTTTAAAAATTCTTCTTTAGTTATTTGACAAAAAGTCATTATTTTTTCTTCCTTAATTTTTTTCTAATTTCCAGTAAAACTTGAAAAATCTTATATAATATTGGCGAAACAATAAGGTCGAACTCCCCAATATACTCTTCTACTACTGGATTCAAATGTGATTTAAAGTGATAAAGGCCTCCGTCTAAAGTTGGCTCTATTCCTCCTAAATTTTGCCATTTCACACCTCGTTCGAAAGCATACTTTGCTGTCTCCACCCATGTTAGTAAAGCAGGCTGATAATGTTTAAACTTTTCATCCATACCAGCATAGATATTTTCAGATGTTCCTGCAAAATTTATTGTCAAAGTACCAGCCAATGGAACTAGCTTACTCCCGTTACGAGTCAGAGAATTTATCATTTCTAATTCTGTATTTATTCTTCGGGTTTCTTTTTTATAATTTTCAATCTTCGATTGTCTTGTAGTGGAGGTAAAGGTCATGGCCTCTTTTACTAATTTTTCTTCAAGATAAGATAACTGTTCATATCTCTCTGCTAAATCCAAATAGGCAACTACAAGATAAGAATTTTCTGGATAGGCATTCAATATTTTTTGATAATACTCTCTCCCCCGCAAGCGAATAGATTTGCGCTCCTCAGTCTTTTTTAATAGCTCTGAAAAATCTCTTAACAATTCCTCACGACCAATTCGGATCTCAATACCTTTATTACGCGCCGACCGAATATTTTGTCGAACTCGTTTATTTAGTGATTCCTCTGAGAAGGATTCGCTATATAATACTGCATGACAAGTAGGTTGGATTGTAGCCGACATGGTCTGCACTCGACCAGACCAAATACCTCCCAAATCAACAATCCTATCTTTGACGGCAAGTACATTTAATTCTTCTTCCCTATCTCCTGTTATAGTTTTACTAGATAGTCGAATAAATGGATCGAATTTTATAACAACACTGCGTTCTCGGAGGGCAAATTCTTTAATGGACTTAAATACAAATGATACTAATTCAGCATCTTCATAATCCATTACAGGACCTCTTGGTATATAAATCATCGTAAAACCAAATGGTACTACCAACCTTCTGATAAGAAGAGAAGCAACTGCCACTAATTTCCCATCTTTAAAAAAGCCTAGTCTCTCATTTCGCCACTCACTTTTTACGGTTGCCCACTGACTACTCTGCAACAGGTTAGCCTGTGGCGATTGCTTTACAAATGAATCATGTTCCTCAGCAGAAATGCCTATTTTATAAGTGTAAAACATTAATTATTCCCCTTGTTCATAATTACTTTTAACGCTAATTAGGAAGGGCTTGCCCGTAGTGTCAAGCCCTGCTATACTAGTATAGCAATCGATTTTGTCAAGTATTTTTACTCAATCATAAAAAAATAATAATGTTTTATTTGTGCCACCAAATCACACGTGCATATATATAATCGTTTTATTTTGCTTCTAATATTTTAAAATTTAGCAATGTACCTCCAAGTCATAATTAAATTGATATGTACATAGCCAAGATGAACATAAAAAAGCCTAGTTCTCACTAGACTTTCCTTATTATTCTTTGCAATAAATCGCAATAGCTTGACTGACAAATGCTGCTGTTCCTGGTCCACCTGCTCGGTCGATGTTGGCTGAAAATCGCTCGTCCTCAACATACATAAGACCTAGATTTTGCAAGATTTCCTTTGTGCAGGTGTAGAAATTTTCCGTGATATAGGCCTGCAAGTTGGCTACCTGAGCCTGCACATCTGGATGAACGGCTCCCAAGCTCTGCATTTTCCCAAAAGCTTCAAAAATAGCCTGCATCTCTTGGGCAAACACCCGGTCCTTACTGGCATCGTATTTCTCTTCAAATTCCGCAAAGGCTGAGGTATCCCCCCAACGCTCCTTGGCCTCCGCCTTGTAGGCTTCTAGTTGACTGCTGTCAAATGCGTGAAAATCCATGACTTCTCCTCCTTTTTCTGTGAGCAATCTGGCGTGATTGATGATGCGATCCAGCCGTTCCCTTTTGAGCTCTAAAAGGGTGATATGGTCCCGCAAGACCTGCTGACGATTGACTTCCGTCACGTCCAGAAGCTGCTGAATGTCTTTGAGAGGAAAATCCAACTCACGAAATAAGAGAATTTCTTGCAGACGAGCCAAATTCTCCTGATTATAGTAGCGATAACCATTTTCAGCCACAAATGCTGGTTTGAGCAAACCAATCTGGTCATAGTGGTGCAAGGTCCTCACCGTCAATCCTGTCAACCGACTGACCTGCTTAACTGTCCAATTTTCTTTCATAGAAATCTCCTCTCTATGCCCAGTATAAGGGATAACGTAAGGTGAGAGTCAAGAATTTTATCAAAAAACTTTTACATCTCACTCCACCCTCACCGGCACGCGCCCATAGGTCTGCTCTGCTATTGCGCCAGCGCCCAGTTGATAGACTGCATCCGCCTGCTGGGTCAGGCTGTCCCAGGGCTCTTTTCCGATCCGCGTCACCAAGCCCACTCGCTCCTTGACGGTCTTGAGATAGGCCTGGCCTCGAGCTGAAAAGCCCAATACATGGACCGCTTCTGGCAAGGGAGTTTCCACCGCATTGACCAAGATGTAGGTCAGCACCCGCCGCACCCGCGCCTTGGTGTAGCGCTTGGTCGCAACGGCATCCACTAGCTCCTCCACGGTCGCTGCGCTCCCAATGGCAGAGCGGATACGACTGGCTAGTTCTTCGTTGACCTGAAAGACCTGACTGAGATCTCGGTGGGTCGCAATCTGGTAGCGGAGCAGGGGAAAATAATTTCTCCAACTTACCTTGGTCGCCTCTTCAAAAAGACTAGCAGACGGCAAAAAGTCACGCACCAAGTCCAACTGGTCAGCACCCTTTCGGATAGCCGTCGCCGAGGCGTAGGTCGTTTCCACCTCTTCCGAGTGAAAACCAGCCCCCTGCCGCTGAACAGGACCAAGCTGAATACCTGTTCCAGCCACCGCCTTAGCGTAAGCCAAGCCCAGAATATGATTGGGTGTATCACCTGTGAAGGTCAGCCCAGCAAACTCCTGCCACATGGCCTGGGTCTTCTGTGGATAAGAGAGATTGTCTGGCAAGTTTTTCACAAAATTTTCCATCTCTTCCGACTTATCCACATAGATATCTGCGATTTTCTGGTAATCCAGCATTTCTTCCGTACCGAAAACCAGTTTTTCCACACCTAGCCTGTGTAAAATGCTGATGGCTCCCTTTGCAAAATGGTCAGCCGACTGGACCGACACCAAAAAGGGCATCTCGACAACAAGATCTGCCCCGTGTTCCAAAGCCATCTGAGCCCGTGTCCACTTATCCACAATGGCTGGCTCACCCCGTTGCATAAAATTACCAGACATAACCACAATTTTCAAGCCTTCCGCCTGTTCCAGCAGGTATTTATGCCCTGTATGAAAGGGATTGTATTCTGCTACGATACCAGAAATAGACATGCATTTCTCCTATTTTTTGTATTTAATTCGACAACTCTATCATAGTCTAACATAGGTCTACAAAGGTATAGTTTTATCCTTGTAGCTATTTAAGCGGATTCCGTTACTTTGTTCCGTAATTGAGCTTACTAATTTCCTACTCTTTAAGTATCTTGCAAATGCCAAGTTTATTGTTGTTTTTTGCACTTGTCCCCATCTAGTCCCTGGTTTATTTAATGTTTTCAATACCCTATCCCACTCATCAAATACATTGAGTTTCTTCAAGGCTGTAATATTTTCTGAAAGAGTAAATAAATGCAAATACCTAGAAAACTGTTCTCGCTTCTCATTCTCATCCAAATTAACTGTATATACATAGTAATTATAAATTAATTCCGTTAATGTATCTGATTGTTTTTCAGCGATTAGTTCTCTCATTAAATTATCGCTGATTTGAGCATAATGCTCCTCAGCTATAGTATCAAGATTTTCAATCGCAAGTTCTCTAACAAGTTCTTGCAAGTCCAATAAATGATTATCATAGAATTGACTGCTGATGATGTAACTCAAATCCTCTTCATCAAATTGATTTTGCAAAATATGAGCAGTCAATTTTTCTGAATACTGTTTATTTTTTATACTAATTTTTAAAACATGGTCTGCAATGTCAGTTTTCTCATCATCCGAAATAGTGTCATCATCAAGCAATGCTAGCAGCTCATCTTCCTGATCTATTTTACTTTCAGTATCTAGATATTCCGATAAGTGTTTCTTGATTAGGTATAGTGTATCCTCTGGATAATTATCTCTGAAAAATTCAATGTTCTTAGAATTAAACTGAATAATTTCCAAATCAATTAATATTCTAAGCTTACTTGATTCTATCCCAATCTTATCAAATGTATTGGTATAGTACCAACCAAGTGTGCTAAGTATGAGTTCATATTTGGTGTCATCTAACTCCATACATTCGACAGTTTTGGTGAAAAAGTTTCTTTGCTCTTCCTTCTCATATGACTTAAACACATCTTTCTCAAATTTTAAATCACTTGCATTATTGATAAACTTGATAAGACTATCATCATAATTTTGGTTCTCTGTAAAATAAGATAAGATAATATCGGTATTCACTACAGCTTTAGAAGTTTGAACTAGTAAACTTAGCAAGGTAAGATAATTCCCCTCTTCAAGAATATCCTCTTCTACAAGTTGATGAAAATCATCGCTATTGAAATGTATACTATTATCCGGAAGGAACTGTAGGATTATATTAATTAAGTATTCCTCTGTATATTCCTCATTCTCCTCGTATGTTATAACAGACTCGTAAACTTCGTTTCTTTGAAGTAGTTCTACAATATATTCTGAGTTATCTAAAATAGTCCCCTCACAAATATCTAAATATGCATAGACATAGTCTGCTATCTCCAATCTACTATACTCTAGTAGCGGTGAATAATTATCATTTGTATGAAGCAGTTCAAAATTCTTATGCTTGAAATCATCCTCTGAAAAATAAGTATCCCCCTTGAACCACCACATGAAAAATCTTAAATTATCTTTATTTATCACATACAAACTATTACTAAAGATAAAGTCAATAACCTCCAAGAAAGTAGTAGTTCTGGAAGCATCATCATTAGGCTCTCCAAAAGTAGTAAAATTAGTAAATTTAAGATCGATTGACTTAAGGTTTGTTTTGAATAATGGTGTAAAATCTTCATCTGGTGAAATTAGATCAAAATTTTCATTGATATAACGAGCTACTAACGCCTTTATTTCATTATCAACACTATCTAAGTTCACTTGATTCATCAAAGCTCGAATGAACTTATTCTTTAGTGGAGCTTGATACTCCACCTTCGTAGACTTCATATAGTCAATAAATTTTTGTGGATTAGTAGATAGCCAGAACTCCATCAATTGCCCAAACTGTTCCAAGTTATATTTTTCAGACTTACTATCATACAATTTCTTTGCCAGTTCAAACAAAAAATCCAAGTTGTCTTCTTGCAATAAGATAGCACTCAAGTTTTCTTCTCGACTCTGTAACTCCAATTTTTTTAGCATGTATTCAACCAAGTCGAAATTTAAAACTTCTTCGTTTCTAAAGTCCTTTAATTGCAAATGATGATAGACATTTGAAATATTTACCAGTCTGAAATCAAAACCTGCACTTCTTCCACTGGAAATATTTCTCAAAAATTCTTTATCATTCTTAGTTAAGACATTGCCATAAAAATAGGTCAAATAATCTGCATAGGTTTCATCTATATAAGAATTTTTCAATAAGAAGTAAATAATATCAAATTGCTGATTTTTTTCTATTACAGAAAAATCTTTACTACTTTTTGCAAATTCATGTATTTCTTGGTTAGTATAGATGTCCGCAATCAGTTGTTTTTCAACTAATATTCGTTTTTGATTTAATGCATCAATTTTTTGTTGCAACTCTTTACTATTGTTGCGACTTCTTACAGTATCAAGGCGTTCCTTAAACTCTGGGGAATCTTTCTCCGGAAAAATTGAATCCAAATTTTCTGTTTTACCACCTACACTACGGTAAGCATCATCGAAATCCTCATAGGATGTGATACGACTTCCTTCCACCAGCATTTCAGAAATAAAATCGTAATAAGAAGCAAACTCATCTTGAAATTGATCATTGACACTGACAACCTTTCTCCCATTTGGAATTTTAAAAATTGTTCCATAGAGTTCAATTTCATCTTGAATGTGCTCACTCTGAATCCTTTTCAGTTCATTCTCCAATTGCAGTTTTTCTCTATCAATCTTCTCGAATTTTTTATTTCTTCTAACTTCTTTCTCATTAAACAATGAATATAGAAAACCTTGATTATTCTGCAACTCAGAAAAGTCTTTCGGGAAAATATTTTTGTAGACAATCATTGCAAATATTTTTTCCAAATCAAGATCTAATGCATTTTTCTCACCCGTCTTGTCATGCGTTAATTCAAGCTGATAAGAATAAAATTCATTACAGATATTATTAAGCAATCTCATATCATCTATATAAAGCGAGATTCTAAATAGGAAGTTATCCGCTAAGCCTGATTTTATTCCCATTTCTTTTAAAGTAGTTGTCAACTTATCGCTAGAGTTTGAACTCGTAATAACTGGAAGGACTGGAATTATAAAATCAAAAAATTTAGTTCTTTCTTTTGAAATGAATAAATCATCTCGTATCAGGTAAAGAAACATTAACTTTGATGATTTCTTAGCTATTTTTCGCTTATTATTGACTAATACATTTAGTTCCTTAATCTTGGCAAAAAGAGTGTTATTCTCAAAACGGTCGATATCCTCAAAAACAATGACATCAGCTCTTGATTCATTCAAAAGATACAATACATCATCTAGGTATCTGTCAAAATAGGAAACTCTCATCGACTGATCAGAAAAAATGTCAATCTCCGATGAAACATTTTTGCCACCAATTGTCAATGACTTTATTGGCTTATTTTCAACTATATAGCAAATCGTTGTAAGGGAGCCAACAAAAAGAAGAATCAAAAATAAACAGCTAAATACAGTATTTGCATCCCAGCCAAATACCTTGTCATCAGTGACTAAAGCTTTTAAAAAATTGGTTTTCAAAAAATATGAAAGTGTAATGAAGAATAGGACACTATATACAGTTAATAAAAACGGTATTCTTCTTGGAGTTCGAGACAGTGTTTTAAAAATCGATTTCTTTACATGTCTTGGATGAATCTGATGAAGTAATTGATTTATAATCTTGCCTTCAATCACATTAATCTGTCGTACATTTAGTTTCTTTCCTGACTCTGATGAATCATTTTCTTTATAGCCTGATAAATCATTTTCTTTATAGTCAGCTAGAGAAATATGGAGGAATTTTTTATTAGAGTACTTCGCTTCATAAGAATCAAGCAAACTACTTTTTCCGGAGCCATAATTTCCCGTGATTGCTACATTTTTTAATTCAACATCATGAATTGCAAAATCTAGTGCTTGTTTAAAACTTGGATTTTCCCTTTCCAAATCTATATTTTTATTAGATGTCAGTCTATTAAAACTTATTCCTTCCATATTAGGAGTTCTATTTTTGAACTGAAGGAATATTTTTTGACCCCAGTTACTGATTTTACGATGTAAACTCTCCATGTCATTTTCCTTTACAGATATATTTATTTTTATTATATCACAAAATCCCACTCTAATTGGTGGGATCCGAAAACTTCACTTTAATTTTAAATCTTACTTTTTACACTTGAAAAACCACCGCTGGCTAGTTTCTGTCGGAGCTTGATCTTCAAAGTCCGCAAAGACTTCCACAGATGCAAAACCAGCTTGTTTCAACAATTCCACATAGGCTTCAATTGGATAGGTCCGCTCTTCATGAACTTCATCCCGACGGATAAACCGCTCCTCTTGACTGTCCTCATCTTTGACAAAGAAGGTCAATTCGTGAACAATGGAATGCTCGTGCTCACCCTCATAGGTATCCCAGACAAAGGCAAAATCCTCGTAGTTTTCATGGTAGCTATAGCCTGCAAACACTTCCTCCATTTGATAGATGGAGTGAACGTCAAAAAGGAAAGTACCACCTTGATTGAGAACAGAGTGAACTCCTTCAAAGACCTGCAAAACAGCTTCTTGGTCCGCCATATAGCACAGACTGTCCGAGTAACAGGTCACCGCATCGAAATCTCCAACACCTTCCAGAGCCATCATATCTGCTTGGGCCAACTCCATCATGACACCCGCAGCTTCTGCTTTTTTCTGGGCTAATTCCAACATTTCATAGGACAGGTCAAGCCCTGTCACTTCAAAGCCCTTTTGAGCAAAACGTACAGCCTGAATCCCTGTCCCACAGGCCAATTCTAAAATTGTCTTAGTGTCTTGTGGCAAGTTCCGCAAGCTAAAATCTGTCCATTTATCATACAAGCTGTCATCCATGATTTCATCATAGACCGCCGCAAAGGTTTCATAAGTTGCCATATTTTTCTCCATTATCCGAAATGTTCTTCTAACATTTCTTCATTATATTTCAAGATGATGTCCTTATTTTTTAAATCAAAAAAGATATCTTTTCCATATTTTAACTCTATAAAATCTTTAAAGTCCATAATATTTATTAATTTCACTAATATTTCCTCAATATCATCATAAATTTCAACTTTATAGAATTTTCTAGGTGTTACTCCATATTGTCCTCTATTCGACGCACGAGAGGAATTTGTTTTTCTTGTAATTTCTTTATGTACTTCTTTACTCAGAAGAAACATATTTTTATAAGTGTCGATTTTCTGTCTCGATAAGTGATTTTCCTCATCAATCTCAGCCCACTCTATAACGTGATGCACCTCAAATTCATCAGAAGGAAAATCCTTCTCATTTACTGCGATATTATTTTTGAAAAATTCTCTTCGTGACCGCTTACTTTTAGATGCTGCCATATTTTCCTTTCATAAAAAGCAGCCAATCGACTGCTTCATTAACTCACACTGTGTTCAAAAAGTCATAGTTTTGAGTTGTTGACAAACTCTTTTTGCCAGTCGAGTTCTCTCCACTCTCACTACTTCTCTTCTAAAAGTTCTGCGACTTCCAAGAAGCTGCCTTCGTGCCATAATTTTTCAAGGTTGTAGAGGTCACGCATTTCTTCTGAGAAGATATGAACGACTACGCCTCCAAGGTCCAAAAGGACCCAGCCACCGTTACTATCGCCTTCTACACGGCTCCCCTTGATCCCAACTTCCGCTACCTTTTCACGGATGTTTTCCGCAATAGCCTCCAACTGGCGACTGTTCATAGAACTGGCAATCACAAAGTAGTCTGTCAGGCTGGTCACGCCTTGAACATCAATTACAACAAGGTCCTCAGCTCGCTTGTCATCAGCAGCCTGGACCACAACTTTTACTAAATCTAGTTCTTTCATCTTATCCTCTAATTATATTTTCTAATGTATCCACCTGGGCAAAATTCCATGACCAGATGTTTTGGTAGTGGTCAATCAAGTCCTTGGCATCCAATTTGCCTGAATAACCTGTCGTCGTTCCGTCCTGAATCACAGCCACCTTGTAGCCTAGTTCAAAGGCTACTTTAATCGTCGTGTCAATGCAAAAATTGGTCGCCATGCCCATGATAATGAGCTGCTCAATTCCCTTTTCCTGCAAATAAGTATGAAGCCCTGTTTCCTTGAAGGCACTATTAAAGGTCTTATCGAAAATCTTCTCACTAGCTAAGGGAGCAACAGTTGAGTGAATCTCCCAGTCAGCAGTCCCCTTGACCAATTCCTGATCATGATGGCGGACATGGATGACCTCTAGCCCCGCTTGACGGGCTTGAGCAAGGCTATCTTGCCAGAGTGCTAATCGCTCTTCAATGGCATAAGGTTTTTCCTCCACTAGGAGGTTTTGAATATCAATGACTAACATTGCAGATTTCAAAACTTGACCCCAGGCGTTTCCAAACGGAACACCAATTCCCTTTCTTCTTCAAGATCTAAGACAAAACCATTTTTCTCCAAGAGTCTTGCCATCTTTTGGTTGCCCTTGACATAAGAGACAATCAAATGATTACAGACAGGGTGCTTCTGAGCCAGTTGAATAACAGCTTCCAAAGCTGCCTGTCCATAGCCTTTCCCCTGAAATTCTTGACCAATCATAAACCGCCAGAGCATATATTGTTGGATGTCCTCATCAATGTCAATCAGGGCAAAGCCAACAACCTGCTCATCTGCCCAGATGGCATAAGGGAGGCAAGGTTCTAGTGCAAGTACACTTCTCAAAGTTTGAGTCAACATCTCAGCGCAGTGGTTGATTGGCAGCTTTGTTCGTGCTACACACTCCAAATCTGACCTCTACGACTGATGCGAACGAGTTCGCTTCATTTCCAACCTCCAACAGTCACTACTCTGACTGTTGGAGCTATGCGGGGGTGGGAGTAAAATAGTCCGGTGGACTATTTTAGCCCGAACCTACTATTTGGAAGTGAGGGGAACTCTTTTAGAACCCGTCGAGTTCTTTCCCACTCCCATTATCTCTGTATAGCCAGGCATCCGCCAAGGAACGCACGTTGGGAGCCACGAAGCCCTTATCTGCCTCGGCTACTGTCAAGTCCAAGACAGCTTGATAGGAGCTTTCATCCACAGGTTTTAATGCAATCATTCCTACTCCTTCAACCAATCAACATATCCATTATAGGTTTCCAAGGTTTGTGGATAAATGGGAATTCCCTTCTTGGCCAAGTAGGAAATGGTCTGGGCAGTTTCATAGGCTACCGCCTTGTCCAAGGACTCTTTTGCGATACGACGCGCCTCATCCACCCCAGGAAAATCCCGATTGGGTTCGATGTAGTCCGCCACATAGAGCACCTTGTCCAGCAAAGTCATCTGCCCAGCACCAATAGTATGTCGTTGAATGGCTTGGAAAATTTCCTCATCTTTCAAGCCAAAATCTTCTGCGATTTTATAGGCCCCAACCACACCGTGCCAGATGTTATTATCCCAGTTAAGCAGGTCCTTGTCCAAATCATACTTGGCAATCAAGTCCAGAAAGACTTGATCTTCCACTTCCTTGGCATAGTCATGTAAGAGCGCTGCTAGACTGGCTTTTTTCGGATCACAGCCGTATTGGTCTGCCAAGGCAAGCGCCGCCTCTTCCACACCCAAGACATGTTGGAAGCGCGCTGGCTTCATGGCTACACGGATTTTTTCCAAAAGAGCCTGACGGTCAAATGTCAAATCTGCTGCAATCATTGGTAAAGTCCCTTTTCTTCGATATAGTCCAGAACTTCATGAGGCACCATAAAATTCGGCACCCGTCCTTGCTTGATAAAGCTCCGCACCATGCTGGAGGAAATGTCCATCAAGGGCACATCTACCCAGATAACCGGATAGGAAGTCCCTGCCTTGTAACGAGGACGCTGGACACCAACAAACTGCACCAACTGGACCAATTCATCAATCCTGTGCCATTTTGGGAGATAGTCTACCATATCTGCACCGATGATGAAATAATAATCCGTATCAGGATTTTTTTCCTTCAGCAATTTCATGGTGTCGTAGGTATAGCTGACACCACGGCGTTCCAGTTCAATGGTTTCAATCCCCAAGCCGTCAATACCTGCAATAGCCATCTTGAGCATGGAATAGCGATGGTATTCGTCAATGGTTTCTTTCTTATCCACATGGGGCGGAATGAATTCTGGCATGAGCAAGACTTCATCCAGCTTCAACTGTTGACGGACCTGGTCTGCCACAATCAAATGAGCATTGTGGACAGGATTGAAGTTTCCTCCCAGAATCCCCACTTGTTTGCGATTGGTTTCTTTCTTTTCAACCTCTAATTCAACCTTGGTAAAGGGTGTTAAGAGTTCAATAGCCATAGGCTCTCCTTCTTAGATTTCTTTGACCTGTTTGGAAATTTTACGGTTCTCTTTCTTGCTAGATTGTTTGAATAAAATCAAGATGCGACCGATTTTTTGGACCGTATCCACACCGATTTCTTCTTCCAAGATTTCAGCTACTTCGTGAATGTTTTCATCCGTATTTTGTAGCAAGGTCACCTTGATCAATTCACGCGCGTCCAGCGCCTGACGAACACTGGTTTTAATCTGGTTATTGAGACCATTTTTCCCAATCTGAATGATGGGTTTGAGACTGTGTGCCTGACTGTTCAAAAAGGCACGTTGTTTTGAAGTTAATGACATCTATTTTTCCTATGTTTCTATAATTTATTGGCTAACAAATGTAACCAGTACTCACATCTAAATAATCGCCTTGCGGATCACCACATCCACACCCTTAGGCGCCCAGGCAGCAATCTTGGCCTTTTCATTGACACGAATCCAACCAAGACCTGAGAAAACCACATCCGTCTTTTCGTTGATGGTAAATTCATGACGGACCAATTCAGGAAATTCTTTCAATTCCTTGCTGGTTGGCGGCACTAAAAGTGAACCTGCATGTTTCTGATAAAATTCACTAGCTCCCTGCAGTTTGGTTCGGTGGAGCTGCAATTCATTGTCAAAGAAGGCCGTAAAGCCTTGGCGTTCACCAGCCACAAAGTCAAATCGTCCCAGACCTGCCAAGAACAAGGTTTGTTCTGGATTGAGCTGGTAGGTCTTTGGCTTGATTTCTTTCCGAGGGCTGATGTACTTAAGATTTTTAGCCGTCAAATAATGGGCCATCTGGTGACGATGGATAATTCCTGGCGTGTCATAGATGTATGAACCATCATCCAAAGGAATTTCAATCTTATCCAGCGTCGTTCCAGGGAAACGTGAAGTCGTAATGACATCCTTGTCCCCTGTGATTTCTTGGATAATAGCATTGATCAAGGTTGACTTGCCAACGTTGGTCACGCCGACCACATAGACATCCCGTCCCTTGCGGTGTTGTTCAATCTTTTCAATCAAGTCCTTGATAGCTTGCTTGTTTTGGGCTGAAGTCAAGACCACATCGACTGGTCGCATGCCGATTTCATGCGCCCGTTCGGTCAACCACTGAGTGACCTTGCCTGTCTTGACAGACTTGGGTAAAATGTCCTGCTTGTTGCCGACCAAAAGTACATCATTGCCTGAAATAAAGCGAGGCAAACCTGGAATGACTGAACCATTGAAATCAAAAATATCAATGACATTAACCACCAAAGCATCGCTTTCTCCTACGCTATGGAGGAGTTTCAAGAAATCGTCATCCGAGATATTGACATCTGAAATCTCATTGTAATGGCGCAAACGGAAACAACGTTGGCAATAAAGTTGCCCTGTTTCCAGGCCTTTTTCTAGGGCTGATTGAGGTGTAAAACCAGCGACTGCCTTGTCTAGCGTCTGAATCTGGGCACCACAGCCGATACAAAATAATTCTTCCACTTACATCTCCCTCTTGTAGTCTATCGCTCCATATTTAGCGATGATTTTTTTCATGGTCCGTCGTTCACGCCAACGGTTAATCTGCGTATTAATAGAGTCCGTCTTTATCAAGGGTTTGACCAAGACAGACTTGAGACCTGCTCGCTTAGCAGCCCGAATGTCCGTCATCAACTGATCGCCAATCATGACCACTTCATGTGGCTGGACATCATAGCGTTTAAGGGCTCGGTTAATCCCAAAGGTGAAAGGCTTGAGAGCGAAGGCTTCAAATTCAATCCCAAATTTTTCAACCGCACGTTTGACACGTTCGTATTTATTGTTTGAAACCACCACAACGGGAATGCCTGCGTCTCGCAAATCATGTAACCACTGGCGCATCTCTGGCGTTCCATCGGGATTGTTCCAAGCAATCAAGGTATTATCCAAGTCAACAAACACTACTTTTATGCCATGTTTTTTCAAGCTTTCGACGGTCACGTCATAAGCCTTTTCCAAGGCAAAATCTGGCATGTAATTTTCTAAACTCACTATCGTCTCCAAAGTTTTTTATCAGATAATTATACCATTTTTCTAAGAAAAATGCGAATGGATAGCAGAAAACACTCGGATCAACCGAGTGCCTTCTGGAGGTAATCTAATGGTAGTTGTAAATTACATCTGCCCTTCTTCCAAAATCCAATCTTTCGGAATGAAAATCATATGGGTTAGCAACCAATCAATATCAAGAGTAAACTTTGAAAAAGCAAAACCGATTTGCTCTACTCCTGACTCATCCTCATCCAACCCCAAAATGGTAAGAGCATGTCCATAATTTGCATGACTATCATCGAATAGACGCCATGCGAGAGCGTGATAAATTAACTTCTTAGCATCATAGAGACTGTAACGCTGTCTGTACTCTGAAAATGATTGACAGTCCTTACCTTTGGGTTCAACTCCTTTGGTTTTAGCAATGGCAATCAAACTATCATAATTATGATAACGCAAAGTACTATTCAAGGATTGGGCTAAACGAACAGCATAGTCCAAAGCAAAATCACTCATCTCCACTGCTACAGTCCCCAACTGTTTACGCAATGGATTCAGAAGTGTTACGGCATATTGAGCCAACTCTTCTCTAATTTCTTTGTCTAAGTTCTCAATATCAGACAGGATAATTTCCCTATCTGCTTCCTGACCCTTGTAGACATTAAGCAACAGCCCCTGCTCGCCAAGTCTTTCCAATTCCGCATCGAAACCAGTTTTCTCAGCTTGTGCATACTCTAAAAGCTTCTCATAATATCCATCTGGCAATAGAATCTTATCTGAAATTTCGTGATTTCCAACCATCCCCATAGTCTCCTCCCCACGTGTTTATTTATACCAGTATTGTAACAAGTTTATACATTTTTGTAAATATTTTCATATCACAAACCCTTTGTGCAATATGAACAAAAAGCACCCACTTAGGTGCTTTCTAGGAGGGATATGAAAAAGAATAAAAAGAGTATACTCCCTCTTCCTTAAATAAAGCTAATATAAACCCAGAAAAGTAAATAGTCTGCTGAGCCGTTTAGAGGCAGACCTGTCCTACCAAAACAATCTTGTCCCATGAACTTGGTCAATAGCTAGTTTTTCCAGTAATTCAGGCACATTGTCCACTGTCAAGCCACCTCCAATTAAGATTTCTATCTTACCTTGGGCATAGGAAACAAGCTCCTGCAACCAATCGACATTGTTCAAGGCAGACCCCGTCAAACTGCCTCTTGTTAAAATCCGTGTCACTCCATGAGCTGCCAGCCAATCAAGAGCCTCAAATTGGCGTTCGCGAGGAATTTGGTCAAAAGCCATGTGAAAGACAATCTGACAGTCCTGCGAAACAGCAAACAGTCTTTCCAAGGCTGGTTCGTCCAACCAATTTTCCTCGGTTAACAAACCATAAACCAGACCATCTGCCCCCAGTTCAATCGCTACTTTACAATCCTCAACCATCATTTCAACCTCTGCTTCATCGTAGCAAAAATCTCCACCGCGAGGGCGAATCATGGTCATGACTGTGGCTTCATTCTCATGAGCCAGTTGACAAACATGTTTGATCACTCCATAACTTGGCGTCGTCCCTCCGACTGCTAAATTATCACAGAGCTCAATCCGTTTAGCTCCTAGGGATAGGGCCTTCATCACACCTACATGATTTTCGGAACAAAATTCTTTAATCATCTTTATTCCTTTCAAGTTTTTTCTTTAGTATAACAAAAAAAGAGTATATTAACCAATACTCTTTTGGGCAACCAATATATCTTTTAAAGAAATAAGCAAAACAGCAAGTAAAATCAACAACATTCCAACAAAATCAATTGCATAAAATTGTTCATTGACCAACCATACTGCAAAAAAGACAGATGCAATCGGCTCAATCGAGGCCAAAAGACTGCCATTGACAGGACCAACCATACTGACGCCTTTAAGAAAGGCAGTATAGGCAAAAATCGTCCCGACTCCGACAATACCTAACAGGCCCAAGAAACTTCCACCATCAATAGGAAGACGATGCTGCCAAGTTTGCAAACCAAGCGTGACTACAAAACCACCCATTAACATCCCTAAACCAATCACCGTTATACTGCCGTATTGACGAATCAATTTACCTGGCAAAATAATATATAGCGCATAAGTAAAGGCTGAAAAGATTCCCCAGAACAAACCGATTGGAGTCACTGCCAATTCATCTAATTTGCCATGAGTCGCAATCAAAAATGTTCCTGCTACGGCTAAGATAATTGAAATCAACTCAATCCCTGATGGTTTTTCCCTATTTTTCAAACAGGTATAAGCCAAGACTAAGATAGGGCAAAGGTATTGTAAAACCGTAGCCGTTCCCGCATTGGTATGATAGATGGCTTGTAAATAAGCCATCTGGTTAAGAACCAGACCCAACATCGCAAAAACAAAAATTCCCAACAAGGCTTTTCTATTTTTCAACACTATCAACAGCTGTTCTTTCGCTGTAGCATAAGCCAGGCCAACGAGAAAGAATCCCGATACCAACAAACGCAGGGAGGTAATCATATCTACTGAAACACCACGTGACATCAAGTACTGCCCACTCACTCCAGACAAGCCCCAGGCTATACCTGCTATTAATGTAATCAGTGTCCCCAATCTCTTTTCCGCCATCATATCTCCTTCTCACACTGTGAATACTTCCATTATACCAAAAGAGCAGGACACCGTCCCACTCTTTCTTACATTTATGCTACTAAACCTACAAATTCTACGAATCGTAGAAAGGCTGCCTGTCCTTCTGGAGTTCGTTTGTAGACACCTGCATCTTCCAATACACGCGCGAAAATTTGTCCCACTGACTCACGAACAACTTGTTCGACGGTTTCTTCCGTCACATCTGGGTGAGCTGTTTTCAGGCTTTCCGCCCAAGGCTGATGATAGTCAGCCACTTGACTATCTTGACCCAGTAAGAATTTTTCTACTTCAGCCAATTCTGCCTTTAAACGTGGAGGTAAAATCGCCAAGCCCATTACCTCAATCAGGCCGATATTTTCTTTCTTGATATGTTGCACATCTGGATGTGGATGATAGATGCCATCTGGAAATTCTTCCGAGGTTTGATTGTCGCGGAGAACCAAATCCAGCTCGTACAAATCTCCTCGTTTCCGAGCAATAGGGGTGATGGTATGATGGGGAGTTCCATCCGTCTCAGCCTTAATCTGAACGCTATCATCTGAGTAGCTCCGCCATTTTTCCAAAATCTTAGTAGCCAAACCAAGAAGCGATGCCTTATCTGCTGAACTCAAGCGAATCACCGACATGGGCCATTTGACAATCCCTGCCGAAACGGACTCAAAGCCGTCGAAGACCAGCTGGCCTTCTATCGGTGCCTTTTCCATGGCAAAACTGTGCCGCCCACCCTGATAGTGATTGTGGGTCAAGATGGAGCCACCCGAGATTGGTAGGTCTGAGTTGGAGCCGACAAAATAATTTGGAAAGATGTCCAGCAAGTCCAAAAGCTGTTCAAAGGTTTGGGGACTAATGACCATCGGCACATGTTCCTGATTTAGGAAAATAGCATGTTCATTGTAGTAAGCATAGGGCGAATACTGGAAGCCCCACTTTTCCTGACCAAGATCCAAGCGAATAATGCGGTGGTTGGCGCGTGCAGGGTGATTAATCCGACCCTGATAGCCCTCATTTTCCATACAGAGTAGACATTTGGGATAATTGCTTGCTTCAGCTTTCGTAGCAGCTGCAATAGACTTGGGATCCTTCTCAGGTTTGGACAGATTGATTGTGATTTCCAAATCCCCATACTCTGTTGAAACTTGATAATAGATATTTTTCGCAATCGCAGCCATCTTGATATAGTCATTGCGCTTGCTCAATTCATAGAAGTCGCCAATCGCTTGCTCTGGACTGTCCTGATAGGTCTGCCAAAAATCACGATTGACCTGACTCGGACTCGGTGTCATCAAATCCATCAAACAAGCCCCAACCATGTCCTGCTCTTCCAGCAATTCACCCACAAAACCAGTTCGAACTCCATGAGCCAATAGTTCATCTTTTAATTCAATCAAGTCCTCTAAATCTATTTGAACAGTCAAAACCTGGTCTCCCACCAAAGCCAAGACTCGATTGCGCAGGTAAAGAGCATCCATTTCCTCAAAATCACTGTTGGCAATGACCTGCTCAACAAAACGATCCACCAATCCTGTCATCATTTCTCCAATCTATTATTAAAAATAGTCTTTCAGTTTAAGAAAAGGCTAGGAAACAAGCCAATACCACTTCTCAACGTTCGTCGCATCCAGTCGAGCAACTGACATATAAGTCACTTCTGTCAACCTAATAAAAGACAAAATGAATGACTATAAGACGCGAGAGCCTCCAGCAATTTCCGCTACATAGAAGCTTGGTTCATAGCCAACGACCTCAGTATAGGTCTTACCAACATTTTCAGTAAAGGCATCAATCTTATCCTTATGGACAATAGCAATACCACAACCGCCGAAACCAGCTCCTGTCATCCGAGCACCAAGAACGCCTTCTTGCTCCCAAGCTGTATGAGCCAAGGTATCCAATTCCAAACCTGTCACTTCATAATCATGTTCCAAAGAGACATGAGAAGCATTGACCAAACGACCAAAGGTTGCCAAATCTCCTTCTTCCAAGGCCTTACGCGCCTGCAAGGTCCGTTGATTTTCTAAGACAGCATGGCGGGCACGCTTGATACGATTTTCATCCTTAATCAAATAACTATATTGATCAAAGGTCCATTCATCCAATTCTCCCAGAGTTTGAATATTCAAGACTGCATTCAATTCTTCCACCGCTTTTTCACATTCCGCACGACGCTCATTGTACTTAGAATCTGCCAATTCACGGCGTTTGTTGGTGTTCATGATGACAATCACATGGTCACCCAAATCCAGTGGCACCAATTCATACTCCAAGCTATTGGTATCCAGATAAATGGCACGCTGGTCTGCTCCCATACCGATAGCAAACTGGTCCATGATACCTGAATTGACACCGATAAAGTGATTTTCCGTTTGCTTGCCAATTTTCACCAAATCAAGACGCGTCAATTCAAGTCCGTACAATTCTTCTGCGATGATACCAATCAAGAGTTCCAAGGAAGCTGATGAAGACAAACCAGAACCATTTGGAATGTTACCGTAAACAAAGACTTCCATACCTGTATCAATGCTATGTCCTGCTTCTTGCAAGAACTTGAGAACTCCTTTGGCATAGTTGGTCCAGTTGTCCGCCTTATCAAAGACTAGATTGTTCAAATCCACTTCAATAATTCCAAGCTCTTCAAAGTTTGCGGAATAAAAACGTAGAAGCTGGTCATCACGTTTGCGAGCAGCACCGTAGGTCCCCAAGGTAATAGCCGCAGGAAAAACATGTCCACCGTTGTAGTCCGTGTGCTCACCAATCAAGTTAATCCGACCTGGTGAGAAGAAAGTTGCGTCTGCCTCTCGACCAAACACATCGAGAAAGGCTTGCTTGAGTTGTTCTTTGTTCATAAGAACCTCCTTGGTTTTGTAATCGTTTTCTTTTATTGTACAACTCCATGAAATAAAAGTCAATATGTTTACTAAAAATTTACTAATTTTATTTTTTATGCTATACTAGAGACAAATAAACAGGAGAAAAACATGGTTACTATCAAAGAAATCGCCGAAAAAGCTCAACTATCCTCTGCCACCATTTCCAGAGTTCTAAAGGGCGACCTGACCCTATCCGTCAGCCCAGAAACCCGCGACCGCATTTTCAACTTGGCACAGGACCTAGGCTACACCAAACACCTCAAAAAACAGGCACCCCAACAAAAAGGCACCATCGGTATTGTCCAATGGTACACCGAAAGCGAAGAGCTGGCTGACCTCTACTACTATTCCATCCGTGCCAGCATTGAGCAGACCGCCAGCCTTCTCGGCTATCAAATTATCCGCTCCTTCAACGACTTGACCAATCCCCTCCTTCAAGGATTGGACGGCATCATCGCAGTTGGTAAATTTTCTTTTCGGCAAATAGCAGAGCTGACCAACTTGTCTTCCAAGCTAATCTTTGTAGATTCTGATACACTGACCGAGGGATTCTCCTGCGTCACAACTGACTTTGAACACTCTGTTCAGACAGTTATCGACCACTTCCGTTCACAAGGTCTGACTGATATTGGACTCCTAGTCGGACAGGAAGAAACCACAGACGGACACCAACTGCCAACAGACCCCCGCCTGACTGCCTTCCGGACCTATCTAGACTCCTTGGGCATGCTACAAGAAAGCTACATCTACCAAGGAAAGTTCTCCACCCAGTCGGGCTATGAGCTGATGAGCCAGGCTATTGCCGACCTGGGTGACCAGCTACCCCCAGCCTTCTTCATGGCAAACGACACTCTGGCTGTCGGTGCCCTTAGAGCCCTTCAAGAGCACCAAATCGCCGTGCCAGAACGGGTCCAACTTATCACCTTTAACGATACAGCCATCACGCGCCAAGTCTACCCAGCCCTGTCATCCATCAGTGTCTTCACAGAAGAAATGGGACAGGAAGCCATGCAACTGCTGGACCGTGTCATAACAAGTCCAACGCCCCACCACCCCCGTAAAATCAAACTGGGTACCCAGCTGGTTATACGGGAAAGTTCTTATTAAAAGTGCAAAAGAAAAACCGAGAGTTCTGACGAATTCTCGGTTTTCTTCTGTTTATCCTATTCATAATGAAAATCAAACTAGCTCCAAAGGTTCGGAGATAGAGCGAACGTCTTCGGTTCTCTCCTAAGCAGATAGAACTCTACTACTTTCGCATTTTCAAGTAGTAGGCTGTAAAGCTCCACTGGAGCTTTACACTCATCAAATCAATTCAACAAGGTTTGAGTTTGATTTTCGAAGAGTATTAATCCAACAACTTAGCCAATTCCTGAGCCAAGAGTTGTTGTGCAACTTGTGGATTAGCTTGTCCCTTGGTTGCTTTCATCAAGAAGCCTGTAAAGGCCTTATCGGCATTGCGTTTGCCAGACTTGAAGTCAGCTACGGCTGCTTCATTATCCGCAAAGACTTGGTGGATAATCGGAATCAAGACCGCAGGGTCTGAAATCTGTACCAAGCCAGCTTTCTCCACATAAGCCTTAGCAGAGCCACCTTCTTTGGCCAGGTGAACAAAGACTTTCTTGGCAATCTTAGATGAAATAGTACCATCCGCAATCAAGGCAATCATCTCCACCAAGTTTTCCGGTGTCAAAGCAATTTGCTCAATAGTCTTACCTTCAGCATTGAGGAACTGAGCCACTTCACCCTGCAACCAGTTAGAAACTTGTTTCGCATCTCCACCTGCTGCCACTGCTGCTTCAAAGAAGTCAGACAGAGCCTTAGTAGATGTCAACTGACCGGCATCGTAGGCGGTCAAGCCCAAGTTTTCCACATAGTGAGCACGGCGAGCTTTTGGAAAGACTGGCAATTCTGCACGCACTTCCTCAATCCAGCTATCATCAATCTCATAGAGTGGTAGGTCTGGCTCTGGGAAGTAACGGTAGTCAGCTGAACCTTCCTTGACACGCATGAGAATGGTTTCACCAGTAGATTCATCGTAACGACGAGTTTCCTGCTGGATTTGACCACCTGAACGCAAGATCTTCGCCTGACGTTCAACCTCGTGCTGCAAGCCCTTGCGAACATAGTTGAAGGAGTTAAGGTTTTTCAACTCAGTCTTGGTACCAAATTTCTCTTGACCATAGGGACGAAGTGAGATGTTGGCATCCACGCGCATAGAACCTTCTTCCATCTTCACATCTGAAATACCAGTGTACTGAATGATTTCTTTAAGGGCTGTCAAGTAGGCATAGGCCTCTTCAGGAGAACGCATATCCGCTTCTGATACAATCTCAATCAAAGGAACACCCTGACGGTTGAGGTCCACATAAGAATAACCATCTGTCCCGTGGGTATTCTTACCTGCATCCTCTTCCAAATGCGCACGCTCGATACGAATTTTCTTAGTCGTACCGTCTTCTAGCTCAATCTCAATCCAACCATTGTAGCCAATCGGCTCGTCAAACTGGGAAATCTGATAGGCTTTAGGGTTATCAGGATAGAAATAGTTCTTACGGTCAAAGTGCATATCCTTGTGAATGTCCATGTTCAAGGCCAAGGCAGCCTTGATACCAGCATCCACAACGCCCTTATTAAGGACAGGAAGGACACCTGGGAAAGACCAGTCAATCACGTTGGTATTAGCATTTGGATCCTCACCAAAATGAGCAGATGAAGGTGAGAAAATTTTCGAGTTGGTATTCAACTCCACATGGACTTCTAGACCAATAATCGTTTCAAAGTTCATTAGTTAGCACCTCCAAAAATCACTGGTTGTTGCTTGTGGTAGTCTGTTGTCGCTTCAAAGGCAGCAGCCACTTGGTAAATGGTCTCTTCTGAATATTTTGGACCAATCAACTGCAAACCAACTGGCAAACCTTCCACAAAACCAGCAGGAATAGAAAGACCAGGAAGACCTGCCAAGTTTACAGGAATTGTTAACAAGTCCGCCAAGTACATAGCCACAGGGTCATGGTTGAGCGTGTCCAAACCAAAGGCAACTATCGGAGCTGTCGGACCTAAAATCAAATCATAGTCCGCAAAGACTTTTTCAAAATCCTGGATAATCAAGGTCCGCACCTGACCAGCCTTCTTGAAGTAGGCATCGTAGTAACCTGATGACAAGCTAAATGTACCTAACATAATACGACGTTTGACTTCCTCACCAAAACCTTGGCTACGGGTTTTCACGTAAATCTCATCCAAGTTGGTCGCATCTTCTGCACGGAAACCATAACGGATACCGTCAAAACGTTGCAAGTTAGAAGAAGCCTCTGACGAAGCAATAATGTAGTAAACAGCAACCCCATACTTAGAATGTGGCAGGCTAACTTCCTCGATAATCGCTCCCAGGCTTTCCAAGTGCTTAGCAGCCTTGAGAATGGTTTCCTTGACCTGCGGATCAATCCCTTCGCCCATGTATTCTTTTGGCAGAGCAATCTTCATCCCCTTGATGTCTTGACCAATCTTGCTAGTGAAGTCAGCAATTTCATTGATCGTTGATGTTGCATCCTTAACATCATGACCAGAGATGACATTGAGCAACTGGGCATTTTCCTTAACCGTCTGTGAAAATGGACCAATCTGGTCAAGAGATGAACCAAAGGCAATCAAACCAAAACGGGACACCGTTCCATAGGTCGGTTTCATACCAACGATACCATTAAAGGCCGCAGGCTGGCGGATGGAACCACCTGTGTCAGAACCGAGTGACAAACGGACCTGACCAGCAGCAACCGCAGCTGCCGAACCACCTGAAGAACCACCAGGAACTTTTGTCTGGTCCCAAGCATTTTTAGTCGGTTTGAAGGCAGAGTTCTCATTAGAACCACCCATTGCAAACTCATCCATGTTGGTCTTACCAACAACAATCATATCCTTTGCATAGGCCTGAGCAACCGATGTCGCATCGAAAATCGGCTCGTAGTTATAGAGCATTTTTGAAGCAGCAGTTGTCAAAATACCTTTGGTAGAGATATTGTCCTTGACTGCCAAAGGAATCCCTGCCATAACATTGTCCGCATCAATCCCTTTTTCATCAAGGGCAGCAGCCTGCGCCAAGGCCGCATCTTCTGTGATAGTCAAGAAAGCATCCACAGCTCCCTCACGGCTCTTAATGTCTTCCAAAGTTGCCTTGGTCAACTCAACCGCAGAAATCTCCTTTTTGACAAGGAGGTCATGCAATTCATCAATAGTTTTATTGTTAAAAGTCATTAGGCATCTCCTCCCCCGTCTAGAATAGCTGGTACCTTGATAAAGTTATCTTGTGATTCAGGCACATTTTTAAAGAGCTCCTCACGGCTCTCACCTTTTTGGGCAATATCTGCTCGCAAGACATTCTTACGGTCAGCCATAGTGGTCGTTACCGCAACACCTGTCGTATCTACTTCATTGAGCAATTCAACCATATCGACAATCTTGCTCAAACTTGTCGCAAATTCCGCTGTTTCTTGATCCGAAAATTCCAGCTTAGACAGCTTGGCAACGTGACGGACTTCAGCTTCAGAAATCTTCATTCTTACTTTCCTCCTAATGGAAATCTATCTTCTCATTATATCATATTTCCAGCCCCAGACAAAGGTAGAAATGACCTAATATGTTACCTATTTCCTCCTAAAAATCCGTTCTTTAAATTGCGAAGTATTCCTAATCTCACACCGTAAAACGATAAAAAACAGCAAGTTTCATCTAGCAATAAAACTTACTGTTTGCTTAGCCTATCTTTTTATGAACTAATCCTTTGCATGTTTGCGGTATTTTTCCATTTTCCCTTTAAAAAGCTCTCCATTACTTGGTGCTGTATAGGAGACAGCATTGGCTCCAGCTTCGATAACCCGACGAATAGACTCCTCAGTCGGACCACCAGTCGCAATAATTGGAAAGTCAGGGAAAGCTTCTCGAATCTTCTTCACAACCCTTGGCGTTTCAATACCGCAAGAAACATTTAAAATATCTACTCCTGCTTTAATCCGTGAGGTTAAATCAGACTTTTCAGAAACAACTGTATAAATGATAGGAATATCTACTACTTTATTGATTGCCTCAATTGTTTTTACATCCGTTGGTCCATTGATCACAACAGCGTATGCTCCCTCCGACTCAGACAATAGACTCATATTAGCTGAACGCATACCTGTCGTCAAGCCTCCACCAACACCAGCCAAGACTGGAACTGACGCAACCAACATAATACTTTTGATAATAGCTGGACTGGGCGTAAATGGATAAACAGCCAAAATAGCATCTGCATTGTGATTGGCAATAATCGACACATCCGTTGTAAATAAGACTGAACGAATACGACGACCATAAATACGAATTCCACTACATTCCTTGATAACTTCTGGCATCTGAACAATATCCTGCCGTAAATCTGATAAAACAGATGGAATAAACTGTTCGCTCATCCGCAACCTCCTCTATACTAGCTACAATAATATATAGTATAACATATTATTTCATGGAAGAGACACAAAAACAATCCATTTTGCCACTGCTTTCACAATAAAGTACTTTTTCAACAGATTTTTTTAAAAAAAGAGACAGCTTTCGCTGCCTCCCATTTCTCCGACCAAAATAGTCTGTAGGACTATCTTAACGACGGATTTCTTTGATACGTGCTGCTTTACCTTGCAATGCACGTAGGTAGTACAATTTAGCACGACGTACTTTACCGTAACGTACTACTTCAATCTTATCAACACGTGGAGTGTGGATTGGGAATGTACGTTCAACACCTACACCACCAGAGATTTTACGTACAGTGTACATTTCTGAGATGCCTTGACCTTTACGAGAGATAACAACACCCTCGAAAATCTGGATACGTTCGCGGTTACCTTCGACAACCTTAGCGTGAACACGCACAGTGTCACCAGGACGGAATGAAGGGATGTCAGTACGAAGTTGACCTTCTGTCAAACTTTGGATCAATGGATTCATTTTATTCTCCTATCTTTGTCAATCTTAGGTGCTTTTAAACCCAGCGGATAAACTGTATTTTTGTGCGTCCATTACACACAGACTATATTATACACCAAGTAATCACCTATGTAAAGCATTTTGATAAATTTATCATGGTCAATCACACCGCTTCTTTTATAGTCTTTTAGTTTACTTTTAGTATTAGGCAACGAGCTGCAGACAGTACTGGAGTACGGCAAAGCGAGTTAACGAAGTAATAAAAGAAAAACTAAATGACTATATCAGAATCAGACTGGCGACGCAGATGTAGATGGAACTGAAGTTCATCAAGCTAAGTCAACAAGGTCTGAGTTTGATTTTCGAAGAGTGTTGATGATACAGATTCCTGTTGGAGAAAAACAAAAAACCAGTCCACAGACTGGTCACTATACTATTAGTCAATGATTGTCGCACCAAGTACATGACGCAAATGGTTAAGAGCAAACTGATGATTCTCCTCCGTCAATGCAGCAATGGCTGATGAGATCACCTCAATACGATACCCCTTATTATAAGCATCAATAGCTGTATGAAGAACACAAATATCAGACAAAACACCCGTCAAGACAACCGTATCTACACCACGTTCTCTTAGTCGAACATCCAAATCCGTACCAGAAAAAGTAGAATAATGACGTTTATCCATCCAACGAACACGCGCATGCCCTTTATGTTTTTGATAAAAATCTGCTAAAGGACCATACAAGTCACGCCCTTGCGTCCCAATGATATTATGACTTGGGAAAAGCTGAGCTTCAGGATGAAATTCATCCCCCTCCTCATGACCATCAATCGCAAAGAAAATGTAGTCTCCATTTTCAAAAGCTTCTTGCGTAACCTGAGCAATTCGTTCAGAAATAGCCTGAGCTGATTTTCCAGCAGTCAACTTCCCTTCGTCTGCCACAAAATCTATTGTATAATCAATCGAAATCAATGCTTTTGTCATTTTAGTAGTCACGTTTCTTAATTTCATCAAAAATAGCTGGGATGAGAACTTTCAAATAAGTCCCCTTCATTCCCAAAGAACGACTTTCAATAATCCCTGCACTCTCCAACTTACGCAGTGCATTCACAATCACCGAGCGTGTAATACCGATACGATCTGCAATCACAGAAGCAGTCAATTGCCCCTCATTGCCATCCAATTCACCCAAAATAGCAGCAACTGCCTTCATTTCTGAGTAAGATAGCGTATTTACCGCCATATTAACTGCCGCACGACGACGGATATTCTTCTCGTCTTCTTCCCGTTGGAAATTAAGTAACTGAATACCGACTACTGTTGCCGCAATCTCCACCAAAATCAAATCATCATCGTGAAACTGCTCATCATTCCGCCAAATAATAAGCGAACCAAAACGAATCCCCGTCACATGGATAGGCGCTATCGTTGTCAGACCATTTGGATAGGTCGAACGTGATTCGACAGGGATGGCAGTCAACTCGCTCTCGACAGGCAAATTAACCTGCGTATCGTAAACCTGCGCAACTGCTTTTACATATCCTTCTGGGAATTGTTTATTTTGGAAAAATTCTTCCACACGATCATTGTTCGTCTCATAGTTCATGTGGTATCCCAAAACCTCACCTTCACTATTAATGATGCACGAGTTGCAGTCAATAATAGCTGATAAATGCTCAGCAATGGCATTGTAAGGCAATTCTTCTGCCAATTGCTCTTCGGAACGCTTCAAAATAGAAGTAATATTCCGTGTCTTCTCTAATAATGTTGTCATATTTTCCTCTTTACTCTGTAATTGCTTTCAGTATAGCAAAAAATACATAAAATTTCAACAATTATCAGAATATTTACCGTTGTTAGAAAAATACAAACAATTTCATTCAAGTAAAAAGAAAAGGCTGATTAACATTCAGCCCTAAATTCCATTATCTACGATATTGCCGCAAGAATCGTGACATTTTTTCTTGAATTTCTGCCAACTCATCCACACGTGGTAAATACACAATACGGAAATGATCTGGATCCTTCCAGTTAAAACCTCGACCATGGACCAAAAGTACTTTTTCTTGCTTGAGGAAATCCAATACAAATTGTTCATCATCATCAACTCTGTACATCTCACGATCAATTTTGGGGAAGACATACAGACCAGCCTTAGGTTTTACAGCAGAAAGTCCTGGAATATCATTAATCGCCTTGGTAATAAACTCCCTTTGTTCATATAAGCGTCCGCCAGGCATCAAGAGTTCATCAACCGATTGGTAACCTCCCAAAGAAGTTTGAACAACCTGTTGAGCCAAAACGTTTGAACACAAACGCATATTGGACAACATATTCAAGCCTTCAATGTAACCTTTTACATGCTTTTTCGGACCAGATAAGACCATCCAACCTACTCGGAAACCACAAATACGATGCGATTTAGACAGTCCATTCATCGTCACAACAAATAAATCTGGAGCCAGTGTCGCAATAGGGATATGAACAGCTCCGTCAAAGACCATACGATCATAAATCTCATCAGAGAAAATGATCAATTCATGTCTACGAGCAATATCAATGATTCCTTCTAAAATTTCTTTCGGATAGAGAGCACCAGTTGGATTATTTGGATTGATAAGGACAATTGCCTTGGTTCGAGAAGTCACCTTGGACTCCATGTCTGCCAAATCTGGATACCATTCAGCTGCTTCATCACAAACATAGTGAACAGCTTTACCACCAGCCAAACTAACTGCAGCAGTCCAGAGAGGATAGTCTGGCATTGGCACCAACACCTCATCACCATTATCTAGCAAACCTTGCATAGACATAACAATCAGCTCACTCACGCCGTTTCCAAGATAAATATCTTCAATATCAACATTTGGAAATTTCTTTAGCTGACAATACTGCATGATAGCCTTACGTGCAGAAAAAATTCCCTTACTGTTCGAGTATCCCTCAGATTTACGGGCGTTATGAATCAAGTCACGAATAACTTCATCTGGAGCAGTAAAACCAAATTCTGCAGGATTCCCCGTATTCAAACGTAAAATCTGCTCTCCATTGGCACGCATGCGCATGGCCTCTTCCAAAACAGGCCCACGAATATCATATGCTACATCATCCAATTTTGTTGACTTGTTAAATTGCTTCATGTCGTCACCTCGACTTTCTATCTTTTCTATTGTACTGTAAAAGCTAAAAAAGTACAAGAATCCTTTACATTTTCTCTCAAAAGGCTTATAATAAAAATGTAAGGAACTACTCTACCTATTTCGGGACAAAGCTCTTCTGAAAGGAGTGATTATTATGACACAATCTTACAAAACAATACTCGTCGCTGTAGACGGCTCTAAAGGAGCAGAATTAGCTCTTCATAAAGCCATTCATGTCGCACTACGCAACCAAGCACGTCTGATTATCGCCCATGTGATTGATACCCGTGCTCTCCACAATGTTGTTGCATTCGACGCCTCTGTCTATGAATCTTTAGAAAGAGAGGCGGAGCTCCTCCTCGAAGAATACAAACAAGAAGCCCTCAACGCTGGTCTGACCGATGTACAGATTCGCATTGAATTCGGTAACCCTAAAACCCTACTGGCTATCGATATTCCAAAGGAAACTGGTGCAGATCTTATGTTACTTGGAGCAACTGGTCTAAATGCCTTTGAACGTCTCCTAATCGGATCCTCATCCGAATATATCATGCGTCACGCAACTATCGATTTGCTCATTGTTCGCGATGGAGAAAAAAGTTTATAAACCAAAAGACTTGATTTACGAATCAAGTCTTTTCATCTGTCTTTTCAGCTCTTCCTGAATCTTTTCCTCCGGCGCAAACCGTTCTTCCCAATCATCAGGTTTTAAAATTTTATGAGTAATTGGATCAAAATGGGCCTTCCCATCTGGAAATGTTTTCCCCATATTTGCAGTATGGACTATCTGAAAAATTGGTTCTGGATCAACCCCCATCAAAACAAACGAACCATATGTAAAATAAAGAATATCCAGCAAAGCATCTACCTGATCCTGCATCGAAACCACGAAACTTCTCTTGCCAGATACCTTAGCAGCAGCAGTATCTAAATCCTGATGAAGTTGTTGAATAAAATCATGAAACTCAACTTCAGATTCTGAAGCTGCATGTAGAAATTCTACCAACTCCTCCACTTTAAAACCAGCGCGATGCAAAGCCGTCTGTCCATCATACACACTGGGAAGTTCTTGGGTTTCACCATCCATTAAAAAATGAAAATCCTTTACCCTATTAAAATTATCGTCCTTGCTCTGAAACATCTTATCCCTCAATCACACCAAAATGAATTAATGCCTTATAAATCCCATCACGATTATTTGTATCTGTAACAAAGGAAGCTGCTTGTTTAACCTTTTTCGTCCCATTTCCCATCGCTACCGAGTGCTGAATTTCATTCAACATTTCAAAATCATTATTAGAATCTCCGAATACCATAACTTCATCTAACTCAAAACCATATCGTTCTGCAACCTTTACAATACCCGATAATTTTGAATTTCCCTTACTGATAATATCAGTCGCATAGGGACTCGAACGCGTAAAAGACAAATTCGGAAAGAGCACCTCCAATGATTGTGTCTCCCTTTCCGTCGTCAGCAACATCAGCTGATAGATTGGTTGAAAGAGAAAACCCTTCAAATTCGTTTTCTGTTGAGGACTAATCCAACGTACCAAGCGATTGAAAACAAAGTTTATGATTCCAGCCCAGGACTCCGGAATCATACGCGTCACACGATATGCAAAATTTCCTGTTCCAGCACTCATAATCTTACTACCAAATATGCCTTTAGCAGTTCCAAAAGATAAATCCTTATGGTGAGTTTGCGCATACTCCATAATTTGTTCAATTTGCTTTGGCTCTAAACTCTGACTATAAACAACTTCTTCTCTTGAGAAAATATATTGACCATTATAAGCAATGGCCAAATCTAGCCCTAAACTAGCCATATACTGCAAAACAAAACGAGGGTCACGTCCTGTAGCTAGACCAACTAAAATCCCCTTCTCTTTCAAAGCATTAATGGCGAGAATAGTTGAACTACTAACCATACGATTGTCGGTCAATAAGGTACCATCAATATCGAAAAATACAGCCTTTATCGTCAACCAACTCACCTACTTTCTAAGAATTATGTTACAATTAGTATATCACACTTTGAAAGAAACTGAAAATTTATGAAAAAAATTCTAGTATTGCATACAGGTGGAACCATTTCTATGCAAGCCAATCATCAGGGTGAAGTTGCATCGAGTAAAATCAATCCAATGACCCAAATTGATAGCCCACTAGAAGAAATTCAAGTGACATCCTTGGATTTTCTCAATGTTCCAAGTCCACACATTCGCTTAGAACACATGATGGCTCTATACCAAAAAATCAAAGAAGAACAAATGAACTTCGATGGTTTTGTCATTACACATGGCACAGACACTTTAGAAGAAACTGCTTATTTCCTTGATACAATGGCTATTCCAGAAAAACCAATTGTATTGACCGGAGCCATGCGTTCCTCAAATGAACTAGGTAGCGACGGGATTTATAACTACCGAACAGCCCTACGTGTGGCTGCTGATGATAAATCCGCAGATAAAGGTGTTCTAGTGGTCATGAACGATGAAATTCATGCTGCTAAATATGTTACAAAAACGCATACCACCAATGTCTCAACCTTTCAAACACCAACCCATGGACCACTGGGGTTAGTCACCAAACGAGAGATTCTCTATTTTAAAACTGCTGAACCACGTGTTCGATTTGACTTGTCAAGAGTCACAGGAACGGTCCCAATCATAAAAGCTTATGCAGATATGGACTCCATCCTCCTTGATTCTCTCACTGCAAGCTCAATTTCCGGCTTAGTCATTGAAGCACTCGGCGCCGGAAATCTTCCGCCTACCATCCTTCCAGCCATTAAGAAACTCCTTGATCAAAAGATCCCCATTATTCTGGTATCTCGCTGTTTTAACGGAATTGCTGAGCCTGTCTATGCCTACCAAGGAGGTGGCATCCAACTGGAGCAAGACGGCATTCTATTTGTTAAAGAATTGAATGCTCAAAAGGCCCGACTCAAACTCCTTATCGCTCTCAATGCAGGCTTGGAAGAGCAAAGCTTGGCAGATTACATCCAAGGTTAATCGCTGACGAACTATACAATATGTCAAAAGACCAGCACATGTGTGTTGGCCTTTTTTATATGACTAATCCAATTCCTCTCCATCTTTCAAATTAGCAAGTAAAATCGACCAATTAGGGTCCTCCTGCCAATTTTCCACACTAACAATCTGACTAGCAACTCGTCTTGCTTCCTCTAAAATTGGATAGTCCTCGATAATATTTGCAACCTGAAATTCTGGCAAACCTGATTGACGAGTTCCAAATATTTCTCCAGACCCACGCATTTTCAAGTCAGCTTCAGCCAAAATAAAACCATCTGTCGTCTCTGTCATAATTTTCATGCGTTCCTTACCAGACTCTGTTCTAGGATTAGCAACTAACACTGCATAAGACTGCTTATGACCACGTCCCACACGCCCTCTCAACTGATGTAATTGGCTTAAACCAAAACGATCTGCATCCATAATAACCATCACCGTTGCATTGGGCACATTGACTCCGACTTCAATAACAGTGGTAGAAACCAAAATATTCGTTTTTCGCTCCTTAAAAGCCTGCATGATGGCATCTTTCTCGTCATTTTTCATCTTACCGTGTAACAAATCCACTGTAACTTGCTCTCCAAAATGCGCCTGTAAATCAGATTGCAGATCTACAGCATTCTTTAAATCTAGAGCCTCAGATTCTTCAATCAACGGAGAGATAAAATAAACCTGGGCACCCACTTCTAACTCCCGCTCCAGCCAATCTAAGACCGTGGGCAGCTGTTGATGTTTGACCCAGCGAGTGATAATTGGCTTCCGACCAGCAGGTAACTGATTAATAATCGATACATCCATATCTCCAAAAGCTGTAATAGCTAACGTCCGAGGAATAGGTGTAGCAGTCATCATAAGCACATCCGGATTATCACCCTTCTCACGAAACAGACGGCGCTGTTTAACACCAAAACGATGTTGCTCATCCGTCACAACCAAACCAAGCTTATGGTATGTCACACTTTCCTGGATAAGAGCATGAGTTCCTACAATGATGTCTACCTGACCACTAGAAATCGCCTCTAAAGCAGCACGACGCTCCGCAACCTTCATTCCCCCTGTCAAAAGAGCAATAGAAAGTTCTGGAAAAAGCTGGCGCAAACTCTCAAAGTGTTGCTCTGCCAAAATTTCTGTCGGGACCATCATTGCAGCCTGCATCCCCGCAGTCACAGCAGCAAACATAGCCAATCCAGCAACTACTGTCTTCCCTGAACCAACATCCCCTTGTAACAAACGATTCATGTGTCCATAGGACTTCATATCTGATAGTATTTCAGCCAAAGCCCCAGACTGAGCATCCGTTAAGACAAACGGCAATTGTCTTATCTGCATAGCCAATCTATCAGCATCATAAGCAATCTTCAAACCATTCGAAATATCACGATTGTTGGCTTTCAGCAGTTGCAACTGTAATTGAAAATAAAATAATTCCTCAAACTTCATACGTCGCAAAGCTTGTCTATACTCTTCTAAATTTGTCGGAAAATGCATCGCAAAAACCGCCTCTCGGCGATTCATTAACCGATAGCGCTCTCGTAAAACTGATGGTAAATTCTCCTCTAATAAATGCAAATATCCCTGATCAATAGCTGCTTTAATAGCCTTAACCAAATTTACTTGCGAAATCCCCTGCGCCACATGATAGACAGGCTGCAGCTCATCTGATACTTGAGCCAAAACTTTCATTCCTGTCAAACTTGCCTTAGCCTTATCCCACTTTCCCCAAACTGCAATATCCTGCCCCAAAGCAATCTTATCTGCTAAATAAGGCTGATTAAAAAACGAAACTGCTAAGACAACTTCACCCTGTTTCATTGAAAAACGGAGTCTATTTCTTTTGTAACCATAATACTGTACATTAGCTGGAGATACCACCTCCCCAACTACCACTGCCTTCTCACCATCCTGCAAATCATAAATAGACTTACTCTCAAAATCTTCATATCTAAATGGATAGTAAGTCAGCAAATCATTAATATTCTGAATGTTAATTTTTAAAAATTTTTCAGCCGATTTTGGACCAATCCCTGGTAAAACCGATAATTCATCACATAATCTTTTCATGTCTCTATTATATCAACAAACAATGAATAGACAAAGCAACAAGAAAAGAAAAAGGAGCCAAATTAAAGCCCATTCACCTCAAAAAACAAAAAAAGAGACTCAAGCAGCCTCCCAATATAGTCCGTACGGGATTCGAACCCGTGTTACCGCCGTGAAAAGGCGGTGTCTTAACCCCTTGACCAACGGACCATATACTAAAGATTTCTCTTTACTCCGCCAACAGGGCTCGAACCTGTGACATCATGATTAACAGTCATGCGCTCTACCAACTGAGCTATGGCGGAATATGCTAAGCGACTACCGTATCTAACAGGGGGCAACCCCCAACTACTTCAGGCGTTCTAGGGCTTAACTGCTGTGTTCGGCATGGGTACAGGTGTATCTCCTAGGCTATCGTCACTTAACTGTTGAGTC